>CANETC010000026.1 GCA_947441055.1 Cytophagaceae bacterium
GGTCCATCAAACCTACGCAGCTGGTTTTTGAATTTCAGGAAGGACTTGATGGAATCCGGATTTTCCCGTTATAGCTCACATCTGTATAGTCAGTCTGAACAATCTGCCATGCGTGTCTCGGAGGTCAATCCGGTTTATTCGGAGAATGCCGCTTTGATGGATGGAAGGGAGATTCTTCAGGCCTATTTTGATAAGACTTTCCAATCAAATCCCCTTGTATTTGCCATCGGTGAAGATGTGGGCAAAATTGGAGATGTAAACCAGGGTTTTGCCGGACTCCAAGAAAAGTATGGTGAAATTCGGATCAGCGATACCGGAATCCGGGAATGCACAATTGCAGGTCAGGGAATTGGTGCTGCCATGCGGGGTTTAAGGCCCATTATTGAAATTCAATATCTGGATTACCTGCTTTATGCCATCCAGATTTTAAGCGACGACCTATCCACTTTGCAATACAGGACAAAAGGCGGTCAAAAAGCTCCACTCATTGTTCGAACCAGAGGCCACAGACTTGAAGGCGTTTGGCATGCAGGTTCACCAATGGGCGTAATTCTACACGCACTTCGTGGCATGTATGTATTCACGCCACGAAACATGACAAAGGCAGCCGCTTGCTACAACACACTGCTTCAATCTGATGAACCCGGATTGATCATCGAGTGTCTCAATGGCTACAGGCTGAAAGAAGCCATGCCCGACAACCTTGAAACCATCAGTCTGGCACCGGGAAAAGTTGAAGTTATCAGGGAAGGAAAAGACATCACCATCCTGACTTATGGCTCTATGACCCGCATTTGCATGGAAGCTGCTGGCATCCTTTCAGAAGCAGGCATTGAAGCCGAGGTAATTGATGCCCAGTGCCTCCTGCCATTTGATCTCGAATCAGAAACTGCGAAAAGTTTGCAAAAAACAAATCGTTTGTTGATTGCTGATGAAGATGTTCCGGGTGGAGCGAGTGCTTTCTTGCTTCAGGATGTGCTGGAAAGACAAGGCGCTTATCGCTTCCTCGACAGCAAGCCTGCAACCATTACCGCACAGGCCCACAGACCGGCATATTCTTCCGATGGAGATTATTTTTCCAAACCGGGAAGTGACCAGATTTTCGAGGCAGTTTATGAAATAATGGCGGAAGCAAAGCCTGCTGAGTTTCCCCCTCTGGCATGAGCCGGATTCGAAAAATAATTAATCTCGTAGACGGGGTTTCACCTGTCAATTTTGGCATCTGGCATGCTGCTGTTGCAACCTCTTCTGCCCTTTCCAGTGAATATGGAATAGAATCTTATCTCGTTTCACCAACGATAGACAATTCTTTTCAACCACATCTTTTTCCGGCGATTAAAACCATTCAGCTGGAATCCGTTTCAAACGAGGCAGCAATTACTTTTTTCAAAGACTTCAATCCGGAAGACACCATTGTTGCAAGTCATGGCTGCTGGCGCTTTGCCACAAAATGGGCCGGGATTGCCCAGCACCTTGGGTTTGCATGGGTGTACACCCCACACGGAATGCTTGAACCATGGAGCATGGGTCAGAAACGCTGGAAAAAGTTGCCGTATTTTTATCTCATAGAAAGGAGACTTGCACGAAAAGCCAATCTCATCAGGGCAGTGGGAAAGCCTGAAATGGAAAATCTCGAGAAGCATTTTAAGGAAGTGATTCACATTCCGAATGGGATTTACCAAAGCGAACTGAAACAACCGCATCAAAATGAGGGACCTCCAGTTTTCTTGTTTCTGGCACGCCTTCACCACAAAAAGGGAATTATTCCACTTGTGTCGGCCTGGTGCGCCTCTGAAATCATTCAAAGTTCCGGGGCCCGCCTCGAAATTGCCGGTACAGATGACGGAGAAAAAGATGCACTTGAATCCATCATCGCCCAAAACCCAGATAAAAACATCCGCTTTCACGGACCTGTTTTTGGAAAAGCAAAGGAGGTATTAATGGGGAATGCCCATTTTTATGTTCTGCCCTCGCTTTCTGAGGGCTTTCCCACTTCGGTGGTGGAGGCAATTGGCGCAGGCCTTCTGCCCTTGATTTCAGAAGGCTGTAATTTCCCGGAAATATTGAGCGAGGGTGCTGCCATCAATACCGGCACAAGCATTTCTTCCATTCAGGAAGCATTGGAAAAAGCCATCGGCCTCGAACAGAAAGAACTAGATCTTATGCGCCAGAAAGGCCTCAAGATGGTGGAAGAATCATTGGTGTGGGAAAAAATAGCCAGCGCACAAGTCCTGACATTTGAACCCCTATTGGCTCAATCCAAGAAAATCTGAGACAATTTTCTCAGCTTCTTTCAAAGTATCTTCAAGGTTGTCGTTCAATAGAACCACATCGAAGTGGTCTTGAAATCCCATTTCAAATTGAACTTTGAACAGACGCCTCGAAAGGCTGTCTTCGGTTTCAGTTCCGCGTCCTTTTAGTCGCTCCCGCAAAGATTCAATCGAAGGCACCTTCACGAAAATAGTCAAGGCTCTTTCCTGATAGAAATCTTTCAGACTAATCCCTCCCTTCACATCAACATCAAAAATCACCGAACGGCCCGAATCCCAGATTCGCTCCACTTCAGATTTTAGCGTGCCGTAAAATGCACCTTCGTACACTTCTTCCCATTCAACAAATTCGTTGTTGTCGATTCTGGCTCTGAAATCTTCTGGCGTGAGAAAATAATAATCTTTGCCATTTTCTTCACTCCTGCCGCGTTTATCGCGTGTACAGGCCGAAATGGAAAAGCCCAGCTGTGGAAACTTTTGAAGCAGGTGGCGAACGATGGTTGTTTTTCCTGAGCCGGATGGGGCAGAAAAAACCACAACCTTGTGATGAGAATTTTCCAATTTTTACTTTATTGCTGCCAAAGGACGGGCCACAAAACTAACAATCGAAATTGAGCCGAAAAGGTTTTTGTTTTCTGGTTTTGCAAAAATCCCGTAACCAGAGCCATGACCCAATATGTATTTGAATCTATCACGAAGATTTTTGCCATCATGGCAAAAGCCGACGGCCTGAAAGAAGAGGAATTACAGGTATTCCACCGCTTCCTGAAAGCCAACTTTGACGATGTAAAAATTAAGTTCTTCGAGAACTATTTCCATTCATTTCTGGAAACAATCGAAGGGACAAAAGAAGAACTTGAAATTATAACGGCAAATGCCGCTGCCGGTCTTACGCTTCAGGAAAGATTTCTAATTTATGTGCGTTTGTCTGAACTTGTCAGAGCCGACAACGAGTTCACCGAAAAGGAAGGTAATTATCTAAAAATGATTGCCCAGATTTTTCACCTTAATGAAACCTTTACCAGCATTACTTCAAGCTTTGTTTTCAGCCCTAAAAACAAACTTCTGGAAATGCCACAAATTGGCCTCATCGACAATGGAAAGGCCAGATTGTCTGGAAGAGAAAGGGAAATAAACTTCCATTCCAATTCTGAAATTGCTTTCACATTTCTGAAAGACCTCGGCTTTTTTATCCTTAAAGTTCTTGGTTCCGAAGAAACATTAAGTCTGAACAGTGAAGAAGTAAAAGTCGGCCTGATTTTCTTTCTGCGTCCGGGCTGGGTATTGATGAGCGAAAACGGAGAAAAACAACTTCACTTTTCCAGCCTTTGGTCGGTTACACATCAAATGGAAAGCGAAACCCGCAATTTCATTTCATGTGAAAACATCAATTACCACCACCCAAACGGAAAGCAAGGCATTCATGACTTCAGTTTTTTTGCAGAATCCGGTGATTTGATTGCCATTATGGGCCCAAGTGGTTCTGGCAAATCAACTGTGATGAATGTAATCAATGGCAATTTCAGGCCAGAATCCGGAAGCGTACATTTTAACGGCACCGATGTGTACGCCGAAAGCGAGCTCATAAAACCCTATTTTGGATATGTTCCACAAGATGATCTGCTGGTAGAAGACCTCAGCGTTTTTGAGAATTTGTTTTTTTCTGCAAGGCTGAGCTTGCCAGAACTCAGTAAAAAAGAAATTGAAAACAGGGTTGATTCTTTGCTGAAAGACCTTGGACTCCACCATGTGCGGAAGTTGAAAGTTGGAAATAGTCTCAGCAAAACCATTTCCGGAGGCCAGCGAAAAAGACTCAACATTGGCCTTGAACTCATCCGCAAACCAGCAGTGATGTTTATGGATGAGCCTACCTCCGGACTTTCCTCCAAAGATTCCGATAACATCATGTCTCTCTTGCGGGAACTATGTTTTCAAGGGACGATTATTTTCACTGTCATCCACCAGCCCAGCTCAGACATTTACAAGCAATTTGACCAACTTATCCTCATGGATTCCGGTGGATTCGCAGTCTATTGTGGCAATCCAGTGGAGGCTGTTGCCTATTTTAAAAGCAGTATAAACCATGTAAGAAGCCATATAACCGCCTGTCCGGTGTGCGGCGACATCAACCCCGAAATCGTTTTCAATATTTTAGAAAGCCGGGTAATTGACGAATTTGGAATGCCACAGGCAAACCGAAAAACAAGTCCGGAAGAATGGTTCGCTAGATTCAAGTCAAAGCAAATTAAAACCGAGAAACCACCGGCCGATTTTCCCGCACTAAAACCAGCACCGAGACCAAGCCTTTTGCTTCAGTGCAAAGTTTTTTTTCACCGGGACTGGCTAAGTAAAATTTCAAACCGTCAGTATGTGGCCATCACCATGCTGGAGCCAATTATTCTTGCAATAATCCTGGCGTTTATTGTTCGATTTTATCCGATTAGTGGCGATGGCCCAGCCCAATATTATTTTGGAGAAAATGTAAATGTGCCGAGCTTCATTTTTATTGGCATAATCGTGTCATTGTTTATGGGCATGTCACTTTCTGCCGAAGAGATTTTTCGAGACCTGAAGATTCTCAAGAGAGAAGAATTTCTAATGTTATCCAGGTTTGGATACCTCATTTCTAAAGTCTTGATCCAGTTTATTACCTCTTTTTTTCAAACCCTGCTGTTTGTAATTCCGGCATGTTTAATTGTTGATAATATGGAAATGGCCTGGGCCTATTTTCTTGTACTATTTTCTTGCGCATGCTTCGCCAATCTACTGGCGCTCAATATTTCAGCAACACTTTCAAGAATAAATACCATTTATATTTTAATCCCAATTCTCCTGATTCCCCAATTAATTCTGGGTGGCATCATCGTGAATTTCGATAAGATGAATCCTTTGGTGGCAAAGCATGGGAAGGTTCCTTTTGTTGGGGATTTGATGGCAAGCCGCTGGGCTTTTGAGGCAGCTTGTTTAATTCAGTTCAGAGAAAATGCCTACAACAAAAACTTCTATCACTACGAAAAAGAACTATCGAATGCCAACTTCAAATTATTGTACTGGATTCCAGAAATGGAAAATATGATAGAAATTTTACACCAATCTCTTGAGAAAGGGAAAACCGAAAAAGGCAATCAATGGGTGGCATCAACGCCTGCTTTTCAAACCCTGCTTCATGAAATTACCAAAGAAAACCGACACAACAGAATCCGAAAGTTTGACGAAACAAAACTGAATGCCAAAAATCTGAACTCGAATACGACGAATGAACTCGAAAACTACCTGAGATTAATTGAGCAGGATTTCCACAAAATCCAGAAGTTTTACGAGAACAAAAGAGAGGAAATCAACCACCAATTATTGGGCAAGTTTGGCAAAGAGGGTTTAATCACCCTTAAAAAGGAACATCAAAACAAAACACTGGAAGAACTCCTTCGCAGCGAAGGCCGCTGGGAAGACAAAATCATCCATTCAGAAGATCAGCTGGTGAGGCAAAGTGATCCGGTTTTTAATTCAGATATCATTAACACCAGCTGGCTTGATTACAGAACCCACTTCTTTTCTCCAGAGAAGCATTTTGCCGGAATAAAATTCGACACATTTTATTTCAACATTTGCGTTTTATGGGTAATGGTATTTGCATTATTTTTGAGCCTTTATTTTAACATACTAAAGAAGATTCTAGGCCTTAGCCTTAAAATAAAAAGCAACAAATGAAAAAACTAATTCATTCAATTCTTATTCCTGCAATCGCTGGTTCATTGATTTTTTCCTGTGGAAACAAAGTAGAAAATTCCAGTACCGAAGCTCAAGAAGTTGAGTCCATTCTGAAGCAGGATACCATCAAAGATCAAATTCATCAATTTGTGCACATTTTCCCTTCACAGATTAAGGTCGCCAGGCTTTTTAAAAATGCAGGTCTGCCTTATCAGGCTACTGTGCTAATCCCGGTTGAAGCAAGCAGCCAATTGGTGGAAAAAGAAGAGAAGGCTTTGGCAATGGGTTTGTATGGGGTGGATATGGTTTACTCCGCCATGAACAACCAAACCCAGACCGCTATGGGTTGCCTCAAAATTTCCAAAGACCTAGCCAAAGATTTAGGCCTGGAGGGAATTTATGAATCCAACAATTACATCAAGAAATTTGAATCCAATCTGAACAACCAGGATTCTCTGGAGCTTATCATTAGAGACCTTTTTGCTGAGACAGATGCATTTCAGAAAGACAATAACAAACTGGACCTCACCCTTCTCACTTTTGCTGGTGGATGGACAGAGTCTGTTTACCTCGCTTCTACCTATGCTCTTTCCACAAAAAACAAAGGCATTGTTCAATTGATTGGAGACCAGCTTGTGTCTCTCGACCCGCTTATTGATTTGCTAAATGAAACCAAGGGAACCTCGAATGCCAATGTGCAGTTAATTACCGAGCTACAGGATGTCAGAACAGCAATAAATGCAGGCATAGTGAAGGCAGAAACAGAATTGGAGCCTATGCTTATTCAGATGGATGACGAAAAAATAAAGAACCTAATTGCCAAGCTGGATGTAATTCGGAACAGAATTTCAAAAAGTAAAAAGTGAAATCGATGAGGCTTCTACAAATTGCCCTTTTCCTTTCGTTTTTAGCAATTTCCACTTCGCAAATTTCAGCCCAGTGTAAATCACTAAAAACCTTAAAGACGGAATATGCCGACATCATCAAACCTTATGATTTTGAAGGCATTTCTGCTGGAGTTCTTGGTGCAGGAAAAACAACCAACATTTCAGTGTCTGTTTTTTCGAAAGTTAAATACCGGTTTCATTTTTATTCAGAAGGTTATGATGGTCCGGTAATCGTTAAAATTATCACATTGAATCATCAGGTTTTATGGACCAACGAAAAAGATCCAGGCAATATGATGGCCGAATTCACTCCGAAAAAAACCGACAAGTACTTTGTAGAGTACACCACACCAAGCAGCGCCAACGATGACTCAAGAGGCTGTATTGCCTTGATTCTTAGTTCAAGGCCGTATTAAATTCAACGCGATCACAATCAGCATTCCAAAAAAAATATAATGAAAATTTCAATAAGCTTCCTTTCAAAAATATTGGCCATCAGCATTTTTCTTGTCCCGGCTTTTTTGATCACTGGGCAAAACATGTCTCCTAAAAAACAGATTGGAAATTGCCTAAAGACCAAGAAACTATTAGACCGATATAAAAAAATTGTACAGATCCCTTATGCAATTGAAGGCTGCGCTTCCAAACCTATTCTTTGTGGCGAGAACGGTGAAGCCATAATTCCAATGTCCATTATTGGAAAACAGAAATACCGGATGTTTTTCTCAAATGATGGATTTGATGGAAAAGTGTTTGTGAAAGTTCAAACCATCAATAAGAAACTGATTTTCACAAACGAAGCCGACCCAACAGTTGATTTCTTCGCATTTACTCCTATCCGGACCGAAAAGTATTTCGTTGAATTTGTTTACAAACAAAGTGCCAATCCTGATGCTGTTGGCTGTGTTTCAGTACTTTTGGCTAGCAGAGAATTTTAGAAGAGAACTACACTTTTTACGATTCTACTCTAATCGATAAATTATTAAGAAAACTTCTTTAAGATCGAAACCAATATTCCTTATCTTCGTGAAAACCCAAATAAATCCTTTGCATATGAAACTCAAACAATTCAGCTGGTCGAAAATCATGGGAGTTTCTGCCTTCTTCGCCCTATTCAATTCGGGCATTTCTAATGCATTTCTTTTTAAAGTTTTAGGAGTTTCCGGAAATGTTAAATTACAGGTTAAGGGCCAGGTCAGTAACCTCCGCCCAGGCACAAAATTGGAAACTGGACAAGTATTGATTATTGAAAACGGCTATTGCGGTTTGATGCATGCCAATGGCAAGATTCTTGAAATAAAAACTCCAGGTTCGTTTCCTGCAGCAAATTTAGCCAAGAGCATCACTGGAAATTCCAAAACCAAGGTTTCCGACAAATACCTCGAGTATGTTCTCGGCCAACTTTCCAAAGCAGAGGAAAAGGACATGGAAACCAATATCCGCAAATACATGGATGTACCCGGATCGGTGCAAAGAGGAAGTTCCAAGCCAAATACCGGAAATGCTGCTTCCATTTATGTAGACCTTTTCAGCAGTAACCAGATAATGCAAACTCCATATTTTATTAGCTGGACTCCTATCACAGGGTCGAAAGGATATGAGGTAAGCCTCTTGGATCGATTTGATGAAACTGTAATGCTACGAAAATCAGATTCCGCTTTTATTGAGGTAGATTTTAGCAAATTACCTACACAGGCAGATGAGTCCTATAAGCTGGTTGTAACAAGCCCCGCCACCGGGTCTAAGTCTGTTAAGGAATATATCATGAATGTTGTTGCTCATGCAGACCTTGGTCTTCAGACGGACGATTCAGCTGCTACCAATATGGTAAACGGCATGATTTGCGAGGAAAAGCATTTTTTCCTTGATGCCATTAAATATTATGAGAAGGCTAGCCGTCAGGAACCAAGTGTTGAAAGCTACTCTGAAGCACTTTCAAAATTGAAATCCAAACTGGTTAAAAAGTAGGCTGGGTAAAGCATCTGATTTTTAATCAGGAAAAGCCTTTATTTAGCACCCACATTCCGGATAATCCGGCACCAATTAAGTGAAAATAGTTTCTACCCTTCTCAGCGTCCTTTTTCTGGCATTTGCGATCGTCCAATTGAACGACCCTGATTGGCTCTTATGGACAATTGCGTATGCATTTTCAGCCTACACAGCTGCATGCAGCGCTCGAAATTATTACAACCCAATGCTTCTCCTGATACTGGTTTGTTACTATTCCATTGCTGCCATTCATTCTTTTCCCATGACTGGAATTTCAGAATGGTTGGCCACAGAACAGCAATCTGCCTCCTTGGGTATGAAACTGCCATTTATTGAAGAAGCCCGCGAAAGCCTTGGAATGGTAATTTGTGCCGTAGCCAATTTTTGGTTGATGATGATTGGACTCCCGAAAGCAAAAAAAGCTGATTACAACAAAGAGTTTTCTGTAAAAATCAGCAATAATAGCCAAGCCTAGAAATTGGAAGTCTCCGGCCTAAAAATACTGATTTTGAGTGCCTACGATGTAGGTGGCGCCTCAATTGCGGCCATCAGACTACATGAAGCTTTACTGAAAGCAGGTGTTAAATCGCGCCTTCTCACGCTTCACAAATCCAAAAATGACATCCCCGAGCATTATCAATATCATATAGGAGGTGGCCTTCGGGAAAAATTTAAATTAAAACTCCGGCAAAGAGCTGAGCACAAGTTGAGAAACTCTCTTCGAATGCCGGCAAATCAAAGCCTTTCAGGAAAATACAGCATTCCAGTTGCTTCCTACGAAATCCACAATTCTCCCCATTGGCAATGGGCCGATTTGGTCAATATTCATTGGGTGAATGAATGGATCAGTGCAGAAAACCTTGTTACCCATGCTGGCAACAAACCCATGATCTGGACACTGCACGATGAACAACTCTTTACCGGTGGATGCCACTACTCAGAAACTTGCCGGGGATTTGAAACAGATTGCAGCAATTGTCCCATTCTTGCAAACAGCAGCATGCCGGAAATTGCTTACCATTCCTTGAAAGCCAAATTGCATGCTTTCCAGCAATTTCCTCCCAACTTGAAAATTGTGGCTCCATCGCAGTGGATGGTCGACAAAGCAGCCAAAAGCAGCCTTCTGTCCAAATTGGAAGGGAAAAGAATTTTTAATAGCCTCGACAAACAAATATTTCTTCCGGTGCCGATTGATGTTTGCCGTGAAGTTCTTAGCATTCCAAAAGAGAAAACTGTTCTGCTTACCGTTACCCAAAGTCTGGATGACGAGCGAAAAGGTTTTCATGTGTTGAAAAAAGCACTCGAAGCGGGTGGTCTCCCGGAAGATTGGATGTTATGCACGGTTGGAAAATCCGAATCTGGCATTACCATCACCGGGATTGAACACATGCACCTTGGCAGCATTAACGACCATCGCTTGATGGCCATTATTTTTAATTCGGCAAGTGTGTTTGTTCATCCAGCAACTGAAGACAATCTACCCAATGTGGTAGCCGAAGCACTTATGTGCGGCATTCCTGTAGCTGGTTTTCAAATCGGAGGAATGCCTGAAATGGTGAATTCTTTAAATGGATGCCTCGCTCCGGAAATAAGTCCGGAAGCCCTAATAACTGCCATAAAATCGGCGCTCAGTGTAGCTTCTACTAAGGACGAGATTTCAAAAGCCGCCAGTGCCCAATATTCTGCACAAAGGCAAGCCAAGGAATTTATAGAATTGGCTAATCAAATGGTGCTGGCTTCCTGATTGAGGAATTCCAACTACTCAAAACCTGACAGTGTAAAAAATCCGGACGCGTAATTGTCCGCAATTTTGTCGGCGCCAGCTGCAATTGATGACACATCATTTGTAAGTTTCAAATCAATGGGATTGGGCCTTCCAAAAAAATCCAAAACATTTGCTTCAAGAACAATGGTTCTGTTAGATACCAACGAAATGGAATTGTTTCCACTTGCAGATTCAACAAGAGGAATTCTGATTTCCTTGTAACACGCATTTCCTGCGATGTGAAAAAGAAAATTTCCCTGAATGCCTGAAGCCTGGTAATTGCCTTCCATCACCCAAAATTTATACTCATCCGACCAGGACCAGAACATACCATTCCCCTGTCCAAGGTCGCCTAAATTTGATGAACTTCCCCGATTGGTAGCACTATCGACACCGATACCAAAAACAAGTTCATTGTAAACTCCTTTGGGCACTCCTTTCAATTGAATCTGAAATCCATCTGGACTGTTAAGCGCTTTAACCAAATGATAACTGGCTGGTTCTCTGAAAACGGTTCCGGAACTTTCCCGATTGAGGCGGATGTTGGAAAAATAGTACTGAAACCGTGAGAATGTTATTTGCTGCCCCGCAGAATCTAAAAAGGAAATACCCTCGCCGAGGCTTTGTCCGGAAGCCCGATGTTTGATTTTTATTACCACATCAACCGTCGTTGAATCAGGGGGAAATGGTTTTTCTTGTGTGCAGCCAAGGAACACAAAGGACAAGGCGGCTGAAAGCAGTAAGCGCAAGAATGACGAATTCAAGTATTTCATTTAGAATTATAAAATTCGGAATTTTTATTACAACTATTGCATGAAAAAAAATCCACAATGAAGCATCAAATGATGGAAATCTTATCTTTGCAAAATGAGTGCCAATTTCAGCAAAATCCCAGTGCTGGCCATGATTTTGGCTTTAGCTGGAATTATTTTGCAATCCTGCAGCAGCAAAGAAGTAGCGCCTTCCACAATTGAAAGCGGCCTCGATTTTTATCCGGTTTCAGTTGGAAATACATGGATTTATCAGGTCGATACAATTCAATATTCATCAAGATTTTCGCCGTCTCTGAATACCACTGTGGTGGATACCTTTAGAGGAAAGTATTTTTTAAAAGAGCTTATTTCAGATTCCGTTGGATTGCAGGAAGGCAATCCATTCTTTAGAATTGAATTATACAGGAGTCCGGATAGTACCGGCCCTTGGACCATTGATTCGGTTTGGAGTATTCAGCGTGGCAAGGATAAAATCCTGAAGACAGAAAATAACAGACCCATCATCAAACTCAAATTTCCACTTACTGAAGGAAGCCGATGGGATGGAAATCAATATAATACACTACAAGACAGCCTTGCCATCACTTGGTTTTCAGCAAAAAACCTGAATAAAGCCATCGCTTTTGGCAGCAATTCCTATCCAGCTGTAGAAATCATTCAGCAATCCGATTCAAACTGCCTTACAAAATCAGATTTCAGGGAGACTTACCTGAAAGGAATCGGGCCAGCCTTTGTACAAAAAACGAGCATCATTTATTCCCAAGAAGGACCAGACCCTTGCGGAAGAATCCCTTTGATTGAGTCTGGAAAAGAAAGAACATTTAAGCTGCTTAATTTTGAAAAACAACCTTAACATATTGGCCATCATGGCTGTATTTTTTTGCCTGAGCGGAAATCTGACTGCACAGAACAAAAAATATCTGGTATACTTCAACCAAAAGCTCAATGGAAATACTTTCAATATTTCTACGCCGCAGGCTTTTTTAAGTCAGCGGTCAATCCAAAGGAGGCTTAACCAGAACATTGCCATCGACAGTACAGACCTTCCTGTAATACCTGCCTTTTTGGATGGGATACGAAATACAGGTGCTATGGTCCTTAACCAACTCCGCTGGCTGAACGGGGCAATTGTTGATTGCAACGAAAGTCAGTATCAGGCCATTTCAAACCTTCCTTTTGTGGAAGGATCAAAACCACTTAACACAAAACTTTCCCAGGGAATTGTGGAGAAAAAACCGAAATCCGGAATCCAGACCCTGGATTATGGAGTTTCACTCCCCCAAAATAACCAACTTGAACTTGATTCCATGCACGCTTGGGGCTACCACGGCGAAGGCAAACTGATTGCTGTTATGGATGCAGGTTTTTTGAATGTAAACAACCACACCGCCTTTGCCCATCTTTTTCAGGGCCAGAAAATCCTGGGCACGCGCGACTTAGTTGCCCGTGATGGGGATGTTTACCAGGATCATTGGCATGGCGGTGCCGTGTTGAGCAACATTGCCGCTTATCTGCCGGGCAGTATTATTGGAGGGGCTTATGCCGCAGATTTCTATCTCATCAGAAGTGAAGATGCCGCCACCGAAAATGAAATTGAATGTGCCTACTGGGTTGCCGGTCTCGAACTTGCAGATAGTGTCGGCGCCGATGTGGTAAATTCGTCTCTTGGCTATACCACCTTTGACACCCCCAGCCTCGATTATTCATACAACAAACTGAATGGAACCACCCTCGCCTCCAGGGCTGCTTCGATGGCTTCATCCAAAGGAATTGTGGTGGTGAATAGTGCCGGCAATGAAGGTGGCAATGCATCTTGGGGCGGCTGGATTTCTGTACCTTCCGATGCGAGCAACATTCTCTCAGTTGGTGCCGTTGGTGCCGAAGGGCAGTTTGTAGACTTTAGCGGAAAAGGCCCAACGCCAGATGGAAGGATTAAGCCGGACCTGGTTGCCAGGGGATCGGGCGCGGTTACTGCCGATGTTTTCGGGAATACCGGCATCACCACAAATTCGGGGACATCTTTTTCCGCGCCCATAATGGCCGGCCTAGTTGCTGGATTTTGGCAAGCCCATCCCAATCTGCCAGCAAATCAGGTTATGTCCTTATTGAAAAACAGTGGCTCAAACCGGGATAATCCAAACAACCAGATTGGCTGGGGAATTCCGGGATTCATCCGAGCACATATTTTGGCTGGTGGAAATCCAGTTCTTTCATTTCCTTTCGAAATCCGACTTTTCCCCAACCCAAGCGAAGGGGCAGAAATCACATTAAGCTTGCTGCAGGCTACTTCCATTGGCCAGATTGATTACCAGCTTATGGATTCAAAAGGCAAAATACTTACAAACGGAAAGCACAAAATCAGCAACCAAAGTGAAATCCGAATTCAGGCTGGAAAAATGAAGCCAGGAATTTATATACTGAAAATCAACACTTCCGCAGGTCAAATCAGCCGGAAATTTGTGGTTAACTAAATTTTAGAAGGAACAGAACCAAGCTGATGTCGAGACAAAAGAGCTTCCGCTTTAGCGAAAGCAAAAAAATGGACAACATCATTGAACTGGGAAAACCGGGCTATCTCAGCAGAGCCGGAACCTGGAATAGTGAATTCTTCCAAAACCAAAACCCAATCGTCTTGGAACTTGCCTGTGGAAAAGGCGAATACAGCCATGGACTTGCGAGGCAATTCCCTGATTCCAACTTCGTGGGTATGGACATCAAGGGCGCAAGAATTTATGTGGGCGCAAAGGACTCAGAAGACGAAGGCCTGAAAAACGCAGGTTTCCTCAGGGGAAAAATAGAAAACCTGCGCACCTTTTTTGGCTGGCGGGAAGTTTCTGAAATCTGGATAACCTTTCCAGATCCCAGGCCGAAAGAACGGGATGAAAAACGAAGACTTACCCATGCCCGCTTTCTTCGACTGTATCAACACATCCTGAAAGAAGATGGTTTTCTGCACCTGAAAACCGACAACAAAGAATTGATGGAATTCACCATAGACTCGGTTTTGGAGTTTGGTGGAGAAATTTTGGTACAAACACACGACCTATACCAAAGCGAGTGGAAGCACCAGCATTATGGCATTAAAACTTATTTTGAAAATAAGTTCACAGCCAAGGGATTCAGCATTCATTATTTACGATTCAGATTGCCTGTTCTTCCCCAAGAGTTGGAGCCGGTTCCGCCGATTTACCTTCGGGGAATTCCCATGGTAGAATCCTAAATTAAAAACCGAGAGTTGCCGAGAATTTAATGGAAAGATTGTCAAAGTTTGAAGGCAATCTGTTCGGTCCATAACGCAAAAAAGCCCCCGCTCCTATCCCAAGGTCGAGTCCGCTTAAGGGCACAACAAACAAGTCGTTCAGTATAAGTCCTGATTCAAAAAATCCTTTGCGCATATCCTGGACCTTTATTCCAAGATGAAGCTCTGGTTTATCCAGAATGCCCCAGCCCATATTGTGCACAAATGTGAAATACGGGAGAAAAGGAAGTGTTGAAATTTGCATTTTTCCGAATTTGTGGGAGTAAAAAACATTCACAAAACGATTGAAAAAGAACTCATTATACCGCATTGTTTCAAAACTATTATACGATAGAATTGAAAATTCCCGGTAAGATGCCCGACCAGAAAACAAAAGAGGATAAGGCACCAAACCATCCTGAAGTCCGGCCGAAACCCGAATTCCTACTTCCCCAATACCTAAAATTTTTCGGCTCCACTGTCCCCTTGCTTCAAGTCGCTGATAAGAAAAAGAACCCGGCAAAACACCGCCGAAGCCCCGAACATATTGAAACCAGAAAACGGGCATTGTTGAACCCAGGCTGTAGGTTTGATTCTCAAGTCTTGCAAAACGCTCCATTGGACTCCAGCAAAACTGCATTTTGGATTCTAACAAGCCGAAACCAGTTGCGTCCTTTTCCGGGAGAAAAGAATAATTATATAAATAGTTTTTACGACCTGCCTCGATTGAAAGCCGGCAATGAAAATTCCTGAATGCCCGCACATTCCAGCCTGTTTCAACCGATTCATACGCATCAAATCTGGACACACGGATATTCCGCAAGTTTTCTGTAGGATACTGCTTCCTGTCGAAAGCAAGCGGAAAAATCCCCGGCTCAGAAATATCTGACTTCCAATCGAGTGAAAAAGATTGACTTTCGGAACGGTTCCAGAGAAAAGCGAATCCATATTTCCAGACCTTGTCTTTCAAGCCATAAGCGCCGTATCCACCCAATTTATATTTCTCAGAAAAATGATCACTGGTTTCCAAGCCAAGTCCTAAGCGGATTCCTTCATGGTCGTTCACGCGAAAGGCATCCTGAAAAACAATGTCAACTTTTCCTACCGGAAATCTGCCAGAAACAATCTTTTGACCAAAGCTCAGGAAGCGGTCAATCCTTTCAAGGGAACCCACCTGATTGAAAAACAAATAGGTATTTTTGTCGCGCTGGCTCAGTTCCTGTGGCCGCAAACTAGCCGGGAATCCTGTATCAGTGAGGAGATTCCGCTTTCTGAAATCAAAGACTTCCTCATTGAAATTTACAGTACTGGATTTTTCCGAATGAAAATCATTGATCCATGTTTTGCTGGTGGCCCGAACCGGAATTCTAAGTGAACCCAATTCTTCACTCAGATATGAAGTACGGATAACCGAAGGAAACCACCGCCCGGATGGAAGAATTCTGCATTCCTGTGCAAGGCTAAAACTACTTTCCCGATCATAAGATGGCCATACATGAAATGCACAAACGCCGAGTGGATTTTCTGCAATGTACAGCAGCCCCTGAAGCAGATTTTTATCCCTATTCGACAAAGGATTGAATCTCACCACATACACCTTACCAGCCTCTGTCTTCACGCTGTCTATGACCGAAAAAGCATATCTGCGTAGAGCTCGCCCTGCAAGTGGCGACACATATTTTAGGTGGCCAATCCGAAGGAACGGATCAAAAATACTTAAGGCCTCAAATCCGGAAACCCAGGAAAGGGGCTGCGGTTTATTTAAGCCCGAGGCCTGAGTGGCAATCACTGTTTCTTTTTGATGTCCCGGATCCAGAAAAATCCGGCTGCTTGCTGATTCCATCAAAAAAATATGGTGGTCGAGGGAATATTGGCCCAAGCTCGCTGAAGTGAAATGGTGCAACCAATTGTCTAAATATATCTTGAGGGCCGAAATATTGTCTGTAGTAACAACTGATTTATTATAACTCTTATAACTGAAGTTTCTCTCCTTTTCAGGGTCAATCAAAGACTTGGATTTTAGAATCCTTTTGATAAAAGCCTTGTCCTTTCTGAGGCTGATGTTTTGCCAGGTAAACGAATGGGCGTAATACAATTCAGCCATCACCGAATCTGCATTTGCTACTTTTAGCTCTGTAAATAAATATTGGTATGCCCTTATTCTGATTGAAAATTCGGCACTCCCTTTTTTTTTCGGCAAGCTGAATTTTCCTTCCATATCGCCAAGATACTCAGCAGAATCACCCACAACAGACACGATGGGAAAAGGGATTGGCCTGGAGGTAACTGCGTCAACTACAAGGCCATTCAAATATCCCGACTGCGCCCACACCGAATTTGAGCGAAGAAATAATCCAGCAATGAATGCCAGAATGAAATAATGAAAATTGCCCGAGCGTTTCACCAGGCTTAAACCTATCGGATGATGTACAATTTTCCGAATCCTTTTTTGAAAGTAAAATCTCCGGCAGTTTCCCGCATGGAAAAATCCTGTCCTCCTTTCATTACAACCCGGTACAGGTAAACGCCATTCGCAAGACGGTCTCCATAGGAATCGGTGGCATCCCAGCGGTAAGAACTCACATTGTTTCCAAGACGAATGGGACCGATTTCAGATTTAAAAATCTCACGAACTACTTTGCCGGTCACAGTCATAATCTGAATCTTGAAATCCTCGGGTTCCTCGCCGGTGAGGGTAAATACCCACTGACAAGAAGTGGAAAACGGATTCGGATATGGGAAGAAATTGGTGATGGTATTCTTATCCAACACATTAAAATCAACCTGAAAAAGCTGACTCCCAGCGGCATTCCCCTTCACATCGGCACCTTGAACAGCGAGCCGGTATTGGCCATCTACCAGTTTTTCCGGCTTATACACAATTCGAAAAAGGTTGTCGGCTCCCGCTGGGTAAACCTTCACCCGGGCATTGGTAGAATCCAGTGGAATCGATTCCGGAGGACAAGATTGGCAGGGCTTTGTTAGAATCATGGTCATGCCCCTGGTATCCGATTTCAAAAGAAATTTATTTTCATCTTTCAGTAAAATCTCGATTTCAGGTTGTGTCGACACAAAGTCGCCATTCATAATTTTTACCCTATCAAAAGTAACATCAAGAATAGGCTGCATCCGATCGGCCTTCACTTTGAAGGGAATATTGAGTGCGTTGTTTTCATAATATTCCTCAGGCTGAATGCGAGGGTTTACAAAGGCGAGAATATTGTTGGTGCCCGTTTTGCCAATGGTTGAAAACTTAGGAATGGAGAAATAAACCGTGCTGTCTGGCTCGAGTTTTGCAAGCTGCTTTTCCAGATAATTCTGTCCATTGAGCCTGAAACGAACATTAAGCGAATCCTGAAAACGCTTGTTGGAAATGTTGGTAAACGCAAACCTGAATCCGAGTGAGTCGCCCTCTTCTTTCTCCGAAACAAGGTATTCAGAAGATGGAATTAGCGTTGTATTGAGAATTCCTTCTGGCACAGGCTCATAATTAACCATCCAGCGAAGGATTGTAGAAGGCGTAAATGCACTCGTATCTTTTAAAACCGCACTGAGTTGCAGGTAAGGAAACTGCGCCGCATTTAGGTTTGAGATGTCGTATGGAAACTGATTGATCTCCGGAACCAAAAGACTGTCTTTCCCATTGATGTCTATGCCATGCAGTTGCAGATAGGCTTTATCTGACTGCGGTGTTTCCGGGACTGAGAATTTCCTGTGAATTTTTCGCCATGCAGTGGCAGGCCCGATTCGGGTGGAATACACCATACCTGAACCACAAGATGCCGATAAGGATCTATTGTAAGTAAGGATCTGCCGGTTTGCAGGAGTGCCATTGTTCTGGGGCAAAATCAGGGTGGCCTGTCCGGGAATAGGAGAACTCGATTTCTGCCCGAAAATGATGAATGGGTTTCCATTCTGAAGCCCAGCCAATTGACTCACATCCACTCCAATTTGGCCAAGTACAGGATTGACATATTTCCGAAGGGTGTCCATGTTCACCGAATCCATCGGAATCAGAATTACATATTCTCCCTCTTGTACAAAGTTGTTGATGTAGTTCTGAAAAAACACACGGAATGTATTTCCAAAAACTGTTTCGAAAACATTGACGGAAAAAGGAAGCCGACCACAACCCGTATAATAATACGCAATTGGGTCGTTGTAGTAATTCCAGAAGCGGGGCTTCAGGCTGCATTTATCCAGAGTAATGGCACAGATTCTCGGATAACCAATGTAACAATCCGAAGAACCGATGGCGCCTTTTAGAACCTGAATTCCATCGATGGTAAGCGAATATTGTTTCGGTCCTTGCTTGGAGCCGCCTGAAACTGAAATATTGACCTCGGTGCTTACACTCGGAAACTCCCATCTTCTGGTCACAAAATTCTTCCGAAGACCAATGTCGTATGATTTCCGGAATTGATAGAAATTGGACTGTGCCCAACCCGGTCCTGAGTTTTTGATGTATTCAAAACTCATGTTGAACCAGGTGGTATCAGAAGGATTCACTTTATCAGCGAACTTGACACGCCAAAAAAACACAGTGCTGTCTCTGTCGATCGGCAAGAGGTAATTCCATGAGCAAAGGTTCCCTGCAAGGATTTCGGGGGATTGGGCAAACAAAGGACTATTAAACCTGGCGCTCGTGTCGATCTGAAAAACATACCGCCGGCCTGGAGCCAAGAAGTCCGTTGCCTGAACTGTCATTTTCACATTCCGGCTGGGCACAATGGAATATTCCTTGGGGAAAAGCGGCAAAATTCCAGAGGCAGGAAGAAAATACTCAAAGAAACCAGAGTTGTTCATTTCGTTCATTTCCTGAACCTCTCCAAGAAAATCCAGTGTCACCTCGAAACGATTCAATCCTGAATAATTAAAACCCTGGTCTTGAGGAAGGTCGAAATAAAAAGTATCCAGATAGGAAATCGGCTTTACCAGATAAATAAAATCATTGCTGCTTCCATCGGCAAACCTTCTATTGATTCTGATTTTGAGTGAATCCCCGTTATACCGTCCGAAATTGCTTGCAATCACCGCCAGCCGCAGATTCGGAGATGTGGCAGTTGGACTTGGCGTAACAAAAAATACTTCAGCATTGCTGGTTTTATAGTCAGGTTTTGAGGCAGAAAAAATCCGAATTGCCGGATCTCCATGAATGGCAAACTGATGGATAAATGCAGAATCTAATTGTGGTTCATTTGAAAGAGTTGAGAGAAATTTCTTCATGGTCTCCTTCTGAATTTTACCAATCGTTTCTCCAAACAGCAAAGAGTCCTGAAAAGCTTTGGAGTAAAAGTCATTCATGTTTCTTTTGAGTATCGCAGACAATCCCTCATCTGTGGCACCGATAAAAACAATCGCTCCTTTGTTGGGCGTAAAAATCCAATCTTCGCTGAGAGAACCACTGAGCTCGTAAACATTGCCTGTAAAACAACCATTTACCACCACCACTGGATATCTTCCGGTATTGTTGTAACCTTGGGTTGGATCTGAGGCATTGCCTATTTCTACATCAGGAGAAGTGCGAGAAGAGTGCCCGAACAGTGTGAGCAGGGAAATGCCGGAATTAACAACAGACCGAATGTCTACATACTCAACAGTCTGGCTGCTGGATTTGTTGTAAGTACCAACTTTGGCACCCATATATTTTCCTGAAACCTTGGGCTTTAGCTCATTGTTCATGATATAGGAAAATGTATTTTGCTCAAGCTTGTTAAGGCCTCCGGAAATATGAAAAACATTCTTTTTCCAAAGATCATCATATTGAAAAGCCTCAGTTTCTTTTACCTTGTTGAGATAGTTTAAAACTTGCTGAGGAGACAAAGCCGCCAACCTTCCCACCGGAATTGCCATGGTTTTTCCCTCCTCTCCCAATCCAACTGTGATGGCAATGTCTGAGGCCGGTGTACCAAATGTTGGGATATAATTGAAAGTCAGATAGCTCGGATTTAGTCGATTATGAACTCCCAAACCCTTTCCGAGCAAAAACAACCCTTTTACATCCACATTGTTCTCCACAAAATATCCGCACAGGTTTCGCAATGCCAAAGGATTTCGGTCGCCATAACCGAAGCGCTGATAAACCTCATCAATCTCCAGAAGCAACACTTTATACAAACCGCCTTCTGCACTTGCGCGGTAATCTGCATACGCCTTCACCGCATCAAGCCCCTGAATTGGCTGTCGCAATTTCGGGTGACTCACAATCAGGTAGTTGAAATTGCTTGGCAAAATGTTTTGGAAAGACACCTTCTTACCGATTGAAGGATCCACCACAAAAGGCTCTTCCTGAAGTAGCATTTTTCTGGCCTCTGCCGTATTCTCAACCCCTGCAATTTGAAGACCGTTCACCAATCCTACGCCAATCTTCACCGGATTAAGCGGATCAGAAACATCATACAATTCAGGCTGGATTTGAACATTGTCGAATCGAAGCCGGGAATAATTCTGGGTATTGACGGCCAGTTCAAATTCAAGCGGGCCGTTGCCGGGCGGTAATTGAAAAGTAGCCGGATAACGAACTGTGGCATAAGCCACTGCTACATTGGTTGAGCCTCGTGGAGTTGGCCAGACATTGAGTGCACCTGTTTCAATCAAAGCTGGATCAAATTCCTTTTTAAATAGATAAGCACCGAGACCATCAAACCGGAAAGTATCAAGAAGCTGAAGTGAATTGCCGACCAGCACATCCACCTTGTGGCTGAGGGAACGCCTTCCAACCTGAAGCAATTCCAGTTCAGGTCTTGGACCTCCGAGAAACAAGTTAGAAATGTTCTTCAAAGGCACGTATGACCAAGATGTCTGACTTCCTGCTGCTTCACCAAATCCTGCAGAATAGGCATTTCCTGTCCAGCCTTCACCAGCCGAGATGTAGGAGGAATAAGTCAGGTTAGCCCTCAAACCTTTTCCATACGAATACTGAAGTCGTGGAAAAAACCCGGACATCCGCCAATGGTAAGTTTCAAATGCAACAGACGAATTGTTATTCAGGCCATTGTTCACAACCCGCTTCCCATCAAGTGTTGGCGTGTGTGTGAGAAAATAGTGGGCAGTATCATCATAAATGGTCCGGTACTGGTTTCTGGCCGAAATCGGTTTTTGATACATTTCATCCTCTATGGAAGCATCGTTCATTTTGGCCGCAAAATCAATGTAATCATCCCCGTTGAGGATATTATCACTTCCAGCCCGCACAAAAATTGCCAGCTCTTTCCCGCGTCTGAAGATCTGAAATCCCGCTGGATTCAGGCTTTGAAGGTTGCCAAAACTTGCTTCAATCATGGAAGCCGGTATCCTGTAAATTCCATTTTGCCCAACGCGAACCTGCATATAAGTCTGACTCGGCTTTACCCAATCGATGAAGGTTGGGACCGTTTGCCCAAAACTTAAAGAATGAAGGCAAAAAAGAAGAATGAAGACAAAACTCCCGCAAATGGGCATTATCGTTTGACTATAAAATTTCAAGTTTTGCATGGGTTTAGAAGGCAGCCTTCAGACTGAAAATGTGACTATAAAGTGCTTCAGATTTATCGCCAAGGTCAGAAATTGCGTAATCGAGAGACAAGGCCTTCCAATGGAGACCAAGGCCAAAGTTCAATTGATAATTCAGTTTACTGCCTCCGTCAAAATCCGAAATCCTTTGCAGGTTTCCGAGTCCGGAGCGTAAAGAAATTAGACGCAGAAAGGACATTTCGAGTCCAAACCTTGGGTCCACCGACACCAGTTTACTGTGCAGCAAGGTATTTCTTTCTCCATCGAAAGTATTAACTAGGTCGAGAGAAGGAAAAACGCCAATCCTGTCTTTCCAGAAACCGAAGCGACGGGAAACGCCTAAGGTCCACGCTGGAATGGTAATTTCAACTGAATTTAAAGGAATGGCATTGCCGGTTTGGGCAAAAACTGTTTCAAATTCTGAGGTATTGTATGACCAGGCATTGAAAGTGCCGGAAACATCCTTTGCAAAAACCGCCAGATTCCAGCCTTTTCGTTTGTAGAGAAGTCCGGCATCGAGTCCAAAACCCCAGGCATTGGCAAACTGCCCAGCCTTCCGGTAAATTATTTTCAGGTTTCCTCCGAGTGAAAGCCCCGGGATTTTCCGGATTTTTCTTCCGTAAGAAAAAAAGAAAGCATTGTCTGCTGAGGAGAAAGATGATATCCTTCTGTAATCCACCTGCCCGTTTTCTATGAGATAGCGGGTGTCTGGTATGTCGTCCACCGCAAATCTTATCCAGGAAAACCCGAGCACCGAGAGGCTGTCGATTCGTGTTGCAGCAGAGGCAAAATCATAGTTTGCAATGCCCACAAAATAGGAAGCATGCATGAGTGAAAATTGCGTTTTTCCTTCCATGTTTGCAAGGCCGGAAGGATTCCAATATGAGGCATGAACATCTGATACACAGGAACTTTGAGCACCTGCCATACCCAGAGCTCTTGCACCTGCACCGATGGAAAGAAACTCATTTGAATACTTGGGGGCCCTCCATTGGGACAGGCCGGAATGCCCAGCTGCGAACAGAAAAAATGAAAGGCAAAGCCAGTGCTTCATTAGGTGCTAGTTTTGTTGCTAAACTAAATAGAAGTCAGAGATTTGAACCAAGCAATTGTAAAATCCTTCTTCGATGTAATCTTTTGAACAGAATCGTTGTGTGACAGAAAAATAGAATTGAAATTGCCGCTCATGAATTCAGAATTTTTACGCCTAAATACACTGGCTTTTATCTTGGCTTTTATGATGATGCCGGGAAATTGCTACTCAGGAAATGAGAACAGATCATTTGGCACACGATCCTTTGGCTGTGGCCAAGCGGGAAGCATGTTTACCGATGTCTGGTCTGCATCCAACAACCCAGGAGCCCTTGGATTCCTTTCGCGAAATGCTGTGGCTGTTTCATTCGACAGACAATACAATGCCTTTGGTCAGGTTTCGTTTGCCGCAGCAGGAAAGCACAACAAGTGGGGAAGTTTTGGCTTTAGTGCTTCACGGTTCGGACCAGATTTTTTCACCCAAAGCCGTGCTGGTATTTCATGGGGAAAAGCATTTGGAATCGCTTCGGTGGGACTTCAAACACAATGGTATCAGGTAAATGCCCAAGATCAGCCAAGCCGACATTATCTATTGCTGAATTTTGGTGGCCTTGCGCGCCTCACATCAAAACTTAGTTTTTCTGGCTGTATTTCAAATTTGAGTCAAACAAAAGCCAGTGATTATACTGAAGAAAAACTGCCCACATTTGTCCGCGCTGGAATTTCACTTCAGGCAAATCAATCGCTTTTGTTAATGGCCGAAGTTCAGAAAGATTTGGATGAGCCCGCCTCAGTCAACGCTGGAATTGAATACTCTTTCTCGAAAAATCTCTTTGCAAGAACCGGATTTTCGACCGGAACCAACTCCGCATTTGCCGGTCTGGGTTTGATTTGGCGGGAATTCAATCTTGATTATGGAATCAGTCGCCACCCCGATCTTGGCTGGAGCCATTCTCTGGGTTTAATAATGGCATTCGGACAAATTAAACAAGAAGCGACTCAGACGAAACACTAAAGATGAGGAGGCTCTTTACCTTATATATCTTCATGATGCTGGCAGGTCTGAATAAGATTTCTGCCCAGACTTATCCAAGGCCAGAAATTCAGGTAGAAGATTTTGTAGAGAAGCTTTTCAACCTGCAAGGAACCGATGCCAGCTACGAGGATTTGTATGAGCAACTATTGCTTCTTTACTCCAATCCAATCGACCTTAATGACGCCGGACCGAATGAACTGCGCAACACTTATATATTGAGCGAACAACAGGTTCAGCAGTTTTTGCTTTATCGGCAGCGCAATGGAAAACTGCTATCCATTTATGAATTGCAGTCTGTTCCATCTTTCGACCTACAAACCATTCAGGCGCTGCTTCCATTTGCCGTGGTCTCTGAAACACCTCTTAATCAGGACAATCGGGGACTTTTTAAACGAATTCTGGAAGAAAAAAACAACAGCCTGATTGTCCGAAATACACGGGTTTTGGAAGAACAAAAAGGGTACAGTCCAGCTACGCCAGA
>CANETC010000027.1 GCA_947441055.1 Cytophagaceae bacterium
GGGATGTGCAAAACCTCATGCAATTTCCTGATCATGTCCAGGCTTAGTTTTCGTTTGCGGTTTAATATTTCGCTGACCCGGCTTTTCAGACCAATTACCCGGGCAAGATCATTCTGGTTGTAATCAAGCTGCTCCATCCGGAATTTTATCGCTTCAATTGGGTCTGGTAAATCAATTGGAAAATGCTCGTTTTCGTATTGTGAAATTAAAATTCCAAGCAGTTCGAGTTCATCTCCTTCCGCAGAGCCACTTTTTGCATCAAATACCACCTCCAGCCGTTCGAGGGCCATTTGGTAGTCTTTCTCTGTTTTAATTGGTTTGATGTTCATCTGATTTAAATTTCTGTGGCATTGATTTTGTCATATTCCGAATGTGTTCCAATAAACCGAATCCAAACCATACTGTACCCAAAGTTTATTTTCACAATTAAGCGATATTTATTCCCTTTAATGTTGAATACAAATCGGTTATCGTTTAAGATACTCGCACTTGGATAGGCTTTTTTTATTTCATTCGGATTTTTCCATTCTGCTTTTTCTGCTTCCTGATACCAGGCTTTCAGGGATTGCTCTGTTTCAGCATGGATTTGCCAGAATTCCCTGAGCACCTTTTTTGCGATAACTCTCAAAGCTGCATTTTTTTACAAAGATAGTAAAGTTCCCAAAATGGGAAATGCCATTTCAAAATTTATTTGGGTCGGCTTTTGTGGATTAGATTCTAAAATGCCCATTCAGCGTCGATGTTGTTTACAAAAATATTATTAACCCACGGCACAGTAGAATGATTTATTGCCTGAGTGATCGCAGCGGCAGCGCTGCGCCACGGCGCAGACTAAAGCGGAGAGCACGGCCACGCCCGGGCGTGGACAGGCCCTAATTTTTTTATTTTTTTATGAAAAGGTAAATTCCAGAATCTTTGTACTTTTCTCTTAGGAAAAAAGCAAAGCGAGACTATTTAAAGCAACTTTCATACCCCGGAAACATGAATGCAAAGAAAGATAGACTTTACCAGGATGTTCAATTCCTTACAGAAATAAGACCTTATCGGAATTACCTCAATCTGGATACGCTCGAAACAGTCTGTTCTTACATAAAAAAGGAATTTGAAAATGCCGGCCTTATTTTAGAAGAACAAAAATGGCTTGCCCGTGGCAGAGAATACACAAACATAATTGCCACATACAATAAGTGTGAAGGGAAAAGATTGGTCGTTGGCGCTCATTATGATGTTTGTGGAGACCAACCAGGTGCAGATGACAACGCAAGTGCCGTGGCTGGTTTACTTGAAACTGCAAGACTCATTGGAGCTAACAAACCTCAAATTGATTATCAAATTGACTTTGTGGCATATTGCCTCGAAGAACCTCCTTTTTTTGGTACGCAGGAAATGGGAAGTTTTGTGCACGCAAAGTCGCTTTATGAAAACAATATCGATGTCTTAGGCATGATCTGTTTTGAAATGATAGGTTACTTCTCAGACGAACCGAATTCGCAACCTTTCCCTTCAGAAGAACTTGCCAAAATATATCCAAGTACGGCGAATTTTATAATTGTGGTGGGCATTGAAGCCTACAATGAATTCAATCAAAAGGTGAAATTATTGATGTCTGAAAATGCGCAAATAGATATTCAGGTTGTAAGCTTTCCAACAAAGGAAGGATTGGCTGGATTGTCTGATCAAAGAAATTATTGGCATTTTGGATATCAAGCTTTGATGATAAACGATACATCCTTCATTAGAAATCCAAATTACCATCAAACATCCGACACAATTGAAACGCTGGATTTTGAGAAAATGACTGAAGTTGTCAATTGTTCTTATAAGGCCATTGTCAAAATTCAGTAAATCAGCCTAAGCTCCGCCTTCAAAAATCCCCAAAATCAATGCTCAAACTCCATAATCCAGGGCTGATTGGGATCATCTGAAAACCGCCCAATCCAAAAACCTTCCTTTTGAAAGGAATCCAGCTCTGCCCGGCTCAGCCGCTCGCCCACCCAGAACTGGGTTCCCTTTTTATGAAACAGGCGGTTCTGGTGACTGCGCTCCCAATCCTGAAAACGGGTAGGCAAAAAGGTGGCGCCCTCTAAAAGCAAGCTGGGCCTTTGCGGTTTGAAATTTTCTGCCTGCCGGAACTGATGCAGCATTTTATTTCTTGTCGCATACAAGCCACCCAAACCGGAAACAGGTGAAAACAAATCGCTTCCCAAAGTTAGCAAAAGCAATGTCCAGAAAACCAGGCGAAATCTCGAAACCGGCAAGGCAGTCAGGAAGGCAATCAGTCCTGAAAAGATAGCTGGAAATGCATAGGCCCATTCGAAGGGGAAAACCACAAACAGGAGCAATGAGCAAATGCCGGAAATTCGAAGCAGCGCATTTTTCTGCTTAAAAGAATACGCCAGACAAAGGATGTACACTGGAAACAAAAGGCCTGCCTGTCTCAGCAGAAACCACATTCTGCCTGCATAAAAACGAATGGCAGATTCCAGTCCATCAAAGGGCGCCGGATTTTTTCCAATAACCCAGTACAGATAAATGCCCAGCAAAATGCCCGGAATCAAAAGGCTTCGAAGCGCATTTCTCTGCTGGAACCAAACAACAAGCAGAACGAAAAAATAGAATTCAGGTCGGGTAAATCCCAAAACCAGAACCAGAATCCCGAGCCTTTTGTACTGCGATTTTCTGAGAGCCAGCAGGCATTCCTGAAACAGAAACCAGGCCGGCATCAATTCCATGGAAGAAGCCGCGGCCTCCGAAAATACCGGCAGAAGTGCCAGACAAACCCGGATTAGCCAAATTTGCGAAGGATCCAGCTCCGGCAATAAGTCTTTGAGCCGAAATAAGAAAATCAGGGCCAGACAAAGGTTGAATGCATTGGAAAAAACAAACTGGTAATCAGGCTGAAGCAAGACAAGCAAATACTCCCAGGCAGGATTGCCCAGCGAGCGGGCCGGGTCATATCCCAAACCAGCAGCCAGTCTGGCCGCAGTTTGAGCCATCAACCAGGCATCGGTATCACTTCCAAAACCCTGAAAACACAGTGCAAGTTCATACAGCAGCCAAAGCACAATCATTCCGGAAAAAAATACCGGCCCAACTGAAAAATTGACCGCTTTTTCGCGTTTATTTTGCCTTTCGTCCAAATTGTTAAGTCAGAATTAAATTTGGCATCGTTTTGGCGAAAACCAATTTCAAACATATCAAGATTTCATCAACATGAATCCATTCAATTCAATTTCACGCAACATCCGCATCCTCCTTCCAATGCTTGCTTTGCTGGCACTTTCTTCCTGTGGCTACAACGACATCGTGGAGAAGCAGGAAAAAGTAACAGGATCCTGGGCCCAGGTTCAGAATGTGTACCAGCGCCGCGCCGACCTTATTCCCAATCTGGTGAATACGGTAAAAGGGGCAGCCAATTTCGAACAGAAAACCCTCACCGATGTGATGGAGGCCCGCGCCAAGGCAACCCAGGTGACCATCAAAGCCGATGATCTTACGCCCGAAAAAGTGGCGAAATACCAGCAGGCCCAGCAAGGACTCAGTTCTGCCTTGTCAAGGTTGATGGTGGTGTCGGAAAACTACCCGAATCTGAAGGCCAACCAGAATTTCCTCGATTTGCAAAGTCAGCTCGAAGGCACTGAAAACCGCATCACGGTGGAGCGAATGAAGTTTAACGAGTCTGTTCAGGATTACAACACCTACATCCAGAAATTCCCGACCAACCTCACGGCCAAGATGTTCAATTTCGACAAGAAAGGCTATTTCGAGGCAGAGGCTTCAGCACAAAAAGCGCCTCCGGTTCAGTTTTAGTGCTTTAGGTTTTTTTGGCGTGCCCGCCTCGCCAAAGGCGATTTGGTCGGGTCCTTTGTTGCAATGTGGCGCCTCGCCTTCGGTTCGGCGCCACGATTTCCTCTTCGGCCCCTCACGCAAGGATATTTTAGTGTGAGTTCATTAGCAATTTTAAACGAAAAGACTGGGGCTGCTTATCATGAAGGCGCTTCCTTATAACAGACAAGTTTCCTTCGCGGGGAGGATGAAAATCCGCGGAGGGAGCGTTGCCCTTGTAGAGGCCGATCGGATTTTCTTGATTTTTTGCTTCTTTTTGATCAAGCAAAAAGAATGAAGGACAAAAAGCAGCAGCCTAAATTCAAAAGTATACCTCTGGCTAGGAATAGATTTCTTAATTCAAAATCTGAGTTTATCCCAAAAAGAAAAGGGGCTCCATCGAGCCCCTTTTCTTTTATCATCTTCTGCTTGCTTACAGGTGAATCACTTCCCCGTATGCCATCGCTGTCGCTTCCATAATGGCTTCCGACATGGTCGGATGTGGATGAACCGACTTCAGAATTTCATGTCCAGTGGTTTCAAGATTCCGGGCCACTACAACCTCGGCAATCATTTCAGTCACATTGGCACCAATCATGTGGGCACCCAGCCACTCACCGTATTTGGCATCGTAAATAACTTTTACAAAACCCTCCTTCGCTCCGGCAGCAGAAGCTTTACCAGAAGCTGAGAAAGGAAACTTGCCAACTTTAATGTCATATCCGGCTGCCTTGGCGGCTTCCTCCGTCATGCCCACAGAAGAAATTTCAGGTGAGCAATAAGTACAGCCCGGGATGTTGCCATAGTTCAGAGGTTGTGGGTGGTGACCGGCAATTTTCTCTACACAGATAATGCCTTCGGCAGAAGCCACGTGGGCAAGAGCTGGTCCTTTTACAATATCACCAATGGCATAAACATTAGGAACATTTGTCTGGTAGAAATCATCC
The DNA here is from genome assembly GCA_947441055.1 of Cytophagaceae bacterium. GTDB lineage: Bacteria > Bacteroidota > Bacteroidia > Cytophagales > Flexibacteraceae > CAMDMI01. The sequence goes on from CANETC010000027.1 coordinate 4,773, forward strand.
ACCAAAACTTTGCCTTTGTCATGCTTAACACCGGCTTCTTCCAGGCCAATTCCTTCCAGGTTTGTAACTACACCAGCCGCAGAAAGCACCACATCACATTCGATGACGATGTTGCCGGCAGGCGTTTTTACAGAAACCTTGCAAGTCTTTCCTTTGGAATCTACACTCTCCACACTGGAATTGGTGTGAATGTCAATGCCCTTCTTCTTATAGATTTTTTCAAGCTCCTTGGAAACATCCGCATCTTCCACCGGCACAATGCGCGGCATAAATTCCACGATGGTTACCTTGGTTCCCATGGTGGCATAGAAGTAAGCGAATTCAACCCCAATAGCCCCGGAGCCGATGATCACCATGCTCTTTGGTTGCTTTGGCAATGACATGGCTTTGCGGTATTCAATTACCTTTTCGCCATCTATTTTGATGTTGGGAAGTTCCCTAGCACGGCCACCTGTTGCCAGGATAATGCTTTTGGCTTCATGGATTTCTTTGCTGCCATCGGCCTTGGTAACTTCCACTTTTTTGTCTTTGGTGAGTTTGCCCATGCCCATGATTACCTCAATCTTGTTTTTCTTCATGAGGAATTGCACGCCTTTGCTCATGCCATCTGCCACACCGCGGCTGCGTTTTACAACGGCTTCGAAATCATGTTTCGCGTCTTTAATGGTAATGCCGTAATCAGAGGCATGTTGAATGTACTCATACACCTGCGCACTTTTAAGAAGCGCCTTTGTGGGAATGCATCCCCAGTTGAGGCAGATGCCGCCCAGACTCTCCTTCTCCACAATGGCTGTTTTCATGCCAAGTTGGGATGCACGGATGGCAGCCACATATCCTCCGGGTCCGCTGCCGATTACGATCAGATCAAAATTTGCCATATTTTCTGCTTTTTGAAAGGAATTTTCAGAAGCCGCAAAGGTAGGATTTTCAGTTTCAGTTCAAAGGAGAATTGAAGTTCCTGGTTTCATCTTTCCTCAACGAACCCAAAGGCATTTTTTCACATCATCCTGAATGCTGGTAATGCCGCGGCCATACACGATTTCAATCCGGCTGAAGCGCGGAGCGGTGGTGTTGTTGTAAGTGCCAAGTTTCAGGGTATCACCAAAGAGCCGGCCTTCTGAAGAATAAGTCGTGCTGCTGAGAAAATAATCGATGGAAGGAATGCTGGACTTGAGGTTTACGGAAAGGGTGCAGGTAAGCGCCTCATTATCCACATTAATTTTGTAGTAAATCTCCTGCTTCTGCAGTTCATTAAAGCTAGACTCCATTTTGCAGTAAGAAACGCAATAAGGTTTAGAACCAGTGCCACCCACACTGAGCACATTCTGTTGTTCGGTATGCGGTCCAATCCGCTCGTAAATCGAGGTGTTAAAAATCAGGCTATCACCGGCAGAATTATGAAAAACCAGCCGGTTTTCTTGTGGCATATATGGTACAAGGTTGTCGCTGAAACCCGGGCATTCCTTTTTTTCACCACAAGAAAGGAGCAGTGTGAATGCGAGAAGGCTAAGGGATAAAATCGGAGATTTCAAAAACATTTTAATAGAATCAGACTTCAATTTTAAAGATTTTGACTCTAATTGTAAACTACCCGGTTTTTGGGAACTCATAATTGGCCATAGTATTTGATTATAATCCTTGAATACAGCGAAATAGCGACAAACTTCCCTGCTTGAACAATTTATCATTCCAGGACATTGCCAAGTCATGAATATTAATATTTTTGCCTTCGGCGGAATGTCTAGATAAGAAATTTGCATAGAATCCTGATGAAGAAAATCTACAATGAACCAGCATAATTTTACAGACACATCATAATGGATAATAGTGTTGTTTCAGATCGACCTTATCTGACAGTCGTTAAAATGTTAGAGTAAATTTTAAACCAAATTAAAAAGTAAAAATGGAAGCTCAAAAAGTAGACATGTTTATCATGTCAAATTCAAAATTCTTCGAAAGCCATCAAATAAATGGGATAAGAGAAAGACTAATTGCAATTGATGATTCGAAATGGGCAATGATTTCAACTATCCAGCTAAAAGACCCTACAACAAGCTTAATCGTTTCAATTTTAGCTGGCTCATTAGGAATTGACCGCTTTATGTTGGGTGATACAGGACTGGGAATTGGAAAATTGTTAACCTGTGGGGGTCTAGGTATTTGGACCATCGTTGACTGGTTTTCAATACAAAAAGCCACAAGAGAAAAAAACATGCAGAAGATACAGCAATTTTTGTATTGATGGTTCTAAGCAGGAATAAGCTATACTCAATTTTGATTATGGCCTGTGTAGCAGGGTATATTTGGGTTTGTTACAATATGGTAAATAAGCAATCTGTTTTAGAACCGGTTGAAGTTTGTTTTATTAAATATTTTACAAATATACCCTGCCCTTCCTGTGGCTCAACACGGGCAATTTTATCTTTGACAAAAGGCAATTTCAATGATGCATTTAGTATAAACCCAATTGGATTTTTAGTTGCTTTCATTATGTTGTTTTCACCACTTTGGATATTGCTTGATGTTGTGGCAAAAAAAAATACATTGTTTGCTTTTTATCAAAATTTAGAGACATATTTAAGAAGACCAAAAATAGCAATTCCATTATTAATAATTATAATGATAAATTGGATTTGGAACATTAATAAAGGCTTATGATAAATTTAAAAGAATTCAAATATGAACCAGGTGAACACGAAGCAGAAACAGCTTCCAATAGTTACTTAATGTCACTTATAGCAATTATAATGGGATTGCCGTTACCTATTATTAATCTAATTGCTACTTTGATATTTTACATAGGAAATCGTAAAGGAACTTATTTCGTTCGTTGGCATTGCACACAGGCATTATTATCTCAAGCGTCAATGCTCTTCATAAATAGTTATGGTTTTTGGTGGACTATATCTATTATTTTTTCTGACGAAAATATTTCCAGTAATTATATAGCCTACATTATAGCTGCGTTAATATTTAATGTTATAGAATTTATTGCAACTATTTACACAGCAATTAAGACTAGAAATGGTATTCATGTAGAGTGGTGGTTTTATGGGAGCTTGACAACATTAATTTGCAATTCAGGTAAATGAAAAAGATTTTTTTTCAAGGATTAATTTCAGTTGCATTATTTTTTGGAACTTGGTTTGTCCTAACAAAAATAGATTGGGTTTCTGTTTTTAAAGTTCAGAAAGCAACTGATAAAACAGAAGAAAAATTGGGAGATTTATTTTGGAAAATAGTCCAAGAGACTGAAAAAGAAAACAAAAATCCATTCGTCGTAAACTCAATTGATAGTATTGTTAATCAGATTTGTACTTCAAATAAAATAGATAGAAAATTTATAAAAATTCACATAATTAACAAAGAGGATGTTAATGCATTTGCTTTGCCCAATGGCCACTTAATAATTTATAGTGGGCTAATAAAAAATTCAGATAATCAAGAAGAATTAAGTGGTGTAGTTAGCCATGAAATTGCCCATATAAATCTGAACCATGTAATGAAAAAACTGGTCAAAGAAATTGGGCTTTCTGTTTTGATTTCAATGACAACAGGAAACAGTGGTTATGAAGTTATTAAAGAGACTGCTAAAATGCTCTCCTCATCAGCATTTGATAGAAGTTTAGAAAAAGAAGCTGACATAAAAGCGGTTGACTATCTTGTGCAGGCAAAAATTAATCCTGAGCCATTTGCTGAGTTTCTTTTCAAACTTTCCGATGAGGAAAATACTGCAACTAAGTACTTGACTTGGATAAGCACACACCCTGACTCCAGGGAAAGGGCTGAATACATTATTGAATACAGCAAGGATAAAAAATCAAAATTTTCAAGTGTAATAGCACTTGAAACCTGGGATAGATTGAAAGGAAAATTAGATTACTGAGATGTAATTCAAGCGCCAAAGCACATTCTGCTTTTCTGTATGCGGACCAATCCGCTCGTAAATCGAGGTGTTAAAAATCAGGCTATCACCGGCAGAATTATGAAAAACCAGCCGGTTTTCCTGTGGCATATATGGTACAAGGTTGTCGCTGAAACCCGGGCATTCCTTTTTTTCACCACAAGAAAAAAGCATCGCGGAAGCGAGAAGGCTGAGGGATAAAACGGGAGATTTCAAAAACAATTTCAAGGAATCAGACTTTAAGTATCAGGCTTCAATTTTATAATGATACCATATTCTATCCAAAAATAAATGAATGGTAAGGCAGGAAATTAATTTGGTTTGGTTTAAACGCGACTTACGGTTTACTGACCATGAGCCACTTTATTTTGCCCAGCAATCCGGACTTCCATTGTTACTGATCTATATTTTCGAATCATCTGTAATGGCCTACCATGACAGTGATGTTCGGCATTGGCGTTTTGTTTATGAATCGCTAAGGGAGATGAATGAGAAATTAAAAAGCATCAATGCTAAAATTTATATTTTTCACAATGAAGCCAAAATGGTTTTTGAAACGCTGTTAAATTCATTTACAATCAATACTGTTTTTTCATCTCAGGAAATTGGAAATGGATTAACCTATGAACGCGATAAGGAAATAAAAAATCTATTTCAAAATCATAATGTAACATGGAAAGAATATCAAACCAATGGCATTATTCGAAAATTAAAATCACGAAAAGAATGGCAAAAACGATGGGAAGAAAAAATGCTTTCAGAGCCCAGAATTGTTGTTGAAAATGAATTGAATGTCATACACTTAGATGAACAAATAAAAACCGCAATTGAAGGACCAGAATTGCCTGCTGAAATTACCACCCGAAATAAAAACTTTCAGGAAGGAGGAGAATACTGGGCATGGCGCTATCTGAATAATTTTATACAGGAAAGGCATGTAAATTATAGCAAGCACATCAGCAAACCATTATTGAGTCGCACTGGCTGCAGTCGCTTGTCGCCATATCTGGCATATGGAAATATTAGCATGCGGATGGTTTACAAGTACACACGAGAAAATTATAGTACTTCTCAAAACAAAAGGGCACTGAGTAATTTCATTTCGCGCTTGCATTGGCACTGTCATTTTATTCAAAAATTTGAAGATGAGTGCCGGTATGAATTTGAAAATATAAACCGGGCTTACAATGCTTTGAATAAAACTAAAAATGAGGCCTATATCATTGCCTGGCAAAGGGGACAAACCGGTATTCCACTCATTGATGCTTGCATGCGCTGTCTGGTTGAAACCGGATACATTAATTTTAGAATGCGGGCAATGCTTGTTTCCTTTTTTGTGTTTAATCTCTGGCAGGACTGGCGTGAGCTGCATTTTTTAGCCCGGCAATTTTTGGATTACGAACCTGGCATTCATTATCCTCAAGTGCAAATGCAGAGCGGCACAACGGGTGTCAATACCATCAGAATTTATAATCCAATTAAAAATTCAATGGACCATGATGAAGATGGACTTTTCATAAAAAAATGGGTACCAGAGCTTCGGAATATTCCTGCAAATTTAATTCATGAACCACATAAACTTAGTTTGATTGAGCAGCAGATGTACCAATGCGAAATTGGGAAACAATATCCTGCGCCTATTGTTGATGTAGAGGAAACGAGAAAGCGGGCAAGCGATATTGTGTGGAGTTTCAGAAAAAAGGATGAGGTGAAAGAAGAAGGAAAGCGAATTCTGGCAAAGCATGTAAATGCCTCTAAACCAATTTTAACCAAAAAGAAAAAAGCGAAGCCGACAGATCAACCAAGTTTATTATGAAAACCTTCCTTTCGGCAAAGTGGCAAAATTTAATTATGGTTAATTATGAAATTGACCCTTCTATTTTGTTGCCCTATTTGCCAAAAGGTGTAGAACTGGATTACTTTCATGGTAAAACCTATATAAGTTTGGTTGGGTTTTTATTTAAAAACAGTTCCATTTTTAATGTCCCAATACCCTCATTGGGTACTTTCGAAGAGGTAAATCTTCGATTTTATGTGGTAAGGAAAATAGGAAATGAAATCAGACGCGGTGTGGTTTTTATCAATGAAACAGTGCCTAATAAAATAGTGGCTTGGGTTGCCAACCAACTGTACAAAGAACATTATATCGCCATTCCCACAAAGCATAATTGGAATTTTACAAATGGTAAAAAAGAAATTGGATATCAATGGAAAGTGGAATCGAAGTGGAACAGCCTTACAGTAATTGCTTCGGATGTCAAACTTAAAATGGCTGTAGGCAGTATTGAAGAATTTATTTTTGAGCATTATTATGGTTATACAAAAGTGAATCCTACACAATCCATTGAATATAAAATAAACCATCCCAGTTGGGAAATTAACCCCATTGAGAGTTATGAAATTGATTGTGATTTTGCCGCTTTTTACGGGGATGGATTTGCTGTTTTAAATAAAACTCAGCCAAATTCGATCATGCTTGCGGAAGGTTCGGAAATAAGTGTGGATTGGAAGCGGATTCGCTTTTAAGATGTTAATATTAAAATAAAAAGCTACTAATTTAAAGTCTTAATTATTTGTATTTACTCTAATGATTCTTATAATTTAAAAAGCCTATTTTTTCAATTTAGTAGTTAAACAGTATTATTCATTTTCATCATCTTCTTTCCAATATCCTTCATAATAATAGGATTGCTCTATTCCTTTGAAAATAACATCTCTGTCATCGGTACGATCTGTGAGGTGAAGGTGTAAAAGTGTTCTTAACTCCAGGTCATTTATCGGGCTTCGTTCCATAGCCTGAAGATAAAGTGTTTTATCAACATGTTGCCAGTTGACAACTTTCTTAAGCGATTTTTTCAAAATTAAATCCAGCCAGATGCGCATTGTTTGGCCATTTCCTTCCATGAAAGGATGCGCAATATTCATTTCAACATATTTAGTAATGATTTCTTCAAAAGTATCTTCAGGCAATTCTTCAATTTTAAGGAGTATTTCATTCAAGTAAAGTGCATTTGCAAATCTGAATCCTCCCTTTGAAATATTGCTTTTTCTGATTTTGCCGGCGAAATCTGCCAAGCCTCCAAATAAATATTGATGAATTTGAATCAACCCTTTTGTCGATCCTGTTTCAATCTGAGAAATATCTCCTGAATCGAATAATCGGTAGGCATTCTCAATACTTTTTTTATCGATACTCTTCATATAAGCTAGTCAATCACAGGAACAAAAAACACTCAAATATGGGTAAAAGACGAGATTTTCCGAACCAGTTTTTTGTTCACAAAGCAGCCCAGAGCTATTCTCAAAAAACTACTGACAAATTGTCACCGGGCATTATCTTTGTCCTCATGTTTTGAAACCCATACCATGGCCCGAGTAATTCCTGACATCGATTTTTTACAAACTGAAACACCGGTAGAACAGGCTCCGCTGTTGACGCCGGAAACAAACACCGGCAAAGGCCGCAAGCTATTTATTGAAAGTTATGGCTGTCAGATGAATTTTGCTGACAGCGAAATTGTGGCCAGCATCATGCACGAAAATGGTTTCGATACCACAGATTCTGCCGAAAAAGCTGATCTCATTTTCCTCAATACCTGCGCCATCCGCGAGAATGCGGAACAGAAAATCCGCCACAGGCTCAACCACCTCAGAGGTCTGAAAAGACGCAAACCTGGTTTGGTGGTCGGCGTTCTGGGTTGCATGGCCGAAAGACTGAAAACCAAATTGCTCGAAGAAGAGCAGATGGTGGATATGGTGGTTGGTCCAGATTCTTACCGCGATTTGCCCAACCTTGTTGGAACCGTTGATGCGGGCGACAAAGGCGTAAATGTGTTTCTCTCCCGCGAGGAAACCTATGCCGACATCAGTCCGGTTCGATTGAATTCAAACGGAGTAACCGCCTTTATTTCCATCATGCGGGGTTGCGACAATATGTGCTCGTTTTGTGTGGTGCCTTATACCCGTGGCCGTGAAAGAAGTCGCGATGTACACTCGATTTTGAAGGAAGCCAGAAATCTGTTTAACCAAGGCTACCGCGAGGTAACGCTGCTGGGCCAGAATGTGGACAGTTACAAATGGACTCCAGAGGATGGGGCTTCTGAATCACTCGTAAATTTCGCTGGCTTGCTGGATCAGGTTGCACAAATTCATCCTGATTTGAGGGTTCGCTTTTCTACCTCGCATCCAAAAGACATCACAGATGAAGTGCTTCTCACAATGAAAAAGCACGACAACATCTGTAAGTATGTTCACCTCCCGGCCCAAAGCGGCAACTCGCGCATTCTCAAACTCATGAACCGCACCTACGACCGGGAATGGTATCTTGACAGAGTAGCGGCAATTCGCCGGATTTTGGGCGATGAATGCGGTCTCTCTACCGATATGATTGTGGGTTTCTGCAGCGAAACAGAAGAAGAACATCGCGACAGTCTTTCGCTGATGGAACTTGTGGATTATGATTTCGGATATTTGTTTTCTTACTCAGAAAGGCCCAATACCCCGGCCGCTAAAAAATTCAGCGATGACATTCCGGAAGATGTGAAGCTGCGCCGCCTGCAGGAAATCATTGCCATACACCGCGAGAGCGCGCACCGCCGCAATCAAAAACATGTGGGAAAAGTTCACAAGGTTTTGGTAGAAGGCGTCAGCAAGCGTTCCGACAAGCAGCTTTATGGACGAAATGACCAAAATGCCGTGGTGGTTTTCGACAGAGATAATTTTCAACCTGGTCAGTATGTAAATGTTCTGGTAACTTCAAGCACCGGCGGAACCCTTCTTGGGGAAGCCATTAAACAAGAAACTTCAAACTCATGAATAAGATTAAATTTCTAACAGCCATTTCCTTTTGCGTGTTCAATTCTGCGGTGTTTGCCCAGATTCCTTTTCCCGCAATGGAATGTACTTCTCTCGATGGGAAGAAAATCAGCCTGCCACTTGCAAATGCAGGTAAATCCACCGTGCTCGGAATGGCTTTTTCTCAAAAAGCAGAGAAAGAACTTTCTACTTGGTTTCAACCTGCCTATTCTGCATTCATTGAAAAGCCGGATGTCAATGCCATCATTCCGATGGATTCCTGGGATGTGAATTGCTATTTCGTTCCGGTTTTCTCCGGCGTGCTTCAGGCAGCTGCCGGAAAGGCCGAAAAAAAGATGAAAGAAGGGCTGGATAAAAGTCTTCAGCAAAATGTGCTTCTCTTCAAAGGAAAGGCCGATGAAATCAAATCCGGCCTAAAAATTGACAAGACCGATTCGCCCTGGTTTTTTGTCATAGATTCTACGGGAAATGTGCTGTATTCTACCAGCGGAGCCTATTCTGAGGCGAAGATGGAAGAAATCGAAAACGCCCTGAGCAAATAATTTTCAATTCAACCCAATCATATGAATCCTGATGAAATTCAAAGCGTAAAGCAACGGTTCGACATCATCGGACACTCCTCAGCCCTCAATCATGCAATCCGGGTGGCCATTCAGGTGGCGCCCACCGACTTAACGGTTCTGATTAGTGGAGAAAGTGGATCTGGAAAGGAATCTTTTTCCAAAATTATCCACAACCTTTCTGCCCGCAAACATGGGCAGTTTATTGCCATCAACTGCGGTGCTATTCCCGAAGGCACCATCGATTCGGAATTGTTTGGCCACGAGAAAGGCTCTTTCACCGGTGCCACCGATGCCAGAAAAGGCTATTTCGAAGTGACGAATGGCGGCACCATCTTTTTGGATGAAATTGGTGAAATGCCATTGGGAACCCAGGCCCGTCTCCTCCGCATTCTAGAAAACGGGGAATTTATCAAGGTCGGAAGTTCCAAGACCCAGAAAACAGATGTCCGCGTAGTAGCAGCCACCAATGTGAATTTGCTGGAGGCGGTAGAAAAAGGAAAGTTTCGCGAAGACTTATATTATAGACTCAATACAGTTCCGCTCAGTGTTCCCGCTTTGAGGGAAAGGGGCGACGACATTGACCTTTTGTTTAGAAAATTCTCTGCTGATTTTGCCGAGAAATACCGCGTAAAACCAATCCGGCTTTCTGAAGAGGCCCGTGGCGCTTTGATGGCATACCGCTTTCCCGGAAACATCCGCCAGCTCAAGAACATTGCCGAACAGATATCAATTCTGGAAATGGACCGGGAAATTTCTGCAGAAGTATTGCGGAAATATTTGCCAAAACCATCTGGCTCCAGTTTGCCCGCTTTGCTTGCCGATGCCACAGGAAACCATGAGCCCGGAATGAGTGAGCGGGATTTGTTGTACAAGATTTTCTTCGATCTCAGAAAGGATGTAAACGAACTGAAACAATTTGTGATTGAGATGGTGGCCAGAGGTGGAATTTCCACGGAGGCCTTGGCCAGTCATCCCAACTTGTTTCCCAACGGCAACCTGAAGCCATTTACTGCACAGGCAGAATCCATCAATGGAATGCCAGAAGTAAATCCTCCGGCATTCACAGCATCAACCGTAGAAAAGTCAGATTCGGAAGAACTGGAATATGGCAAAATCCTCGACATCAGTCACGAAACAGAAGAAGAATCACTTTGCCTGCAACACCAGGAGCGCGAGATGATTTTGAAGGCCTTGAAAAAGAACCACAACCGGCGCAAAAATGCAGCGCGGGAACTGGGCATTTCAGAGCGAACATTGTATCGAAAAATTAAGCTTTTTGGAATTGAAGAATAGCCTGCTGCTTGTTTTCATTTCCACAATTCTTTCATCCTGTGGAATTTACAGCTTTACCGGGGCTTCTGTTTCTCCGGATACGAAGACAATTTCCATCCTGAATTTTGATGACCGCAGCGCATCCGGACCTACATTTTTGGCTCAGGCATTTTCTGAAAAGGCAAGAGAATATTTTCAACGAAATACCAGTCTTGGGCTTGTAAACCGAGATGGCGACCTCAACCTTGAAGGCAGCATTACCCAATACGACCTTAGTCCAATTGCGCCGGTTGCCGGTCAGGGTGTGGAAAGAGCCGCACAAACCCGCCTGACCATTGGCGTAAAAGTTCGGTTTACAAACAGTCGAAACAAGGAGCAAAACTTCGAGCAGGTCTTTTCTTTTTACCAGGATTTTGACCAGTCAAAGTCCTTTTCTTCAGTAGAAAGGGATTTGATTGAAACCATTTCTGATCAAATAATTCTGGATATTTTCAACAAATCACTGGCCAATTGGTAAGCATGAAAGCAAGCGAATTTTCAAGTATTCTGGCGGCGCCAATCGACAATTCCCAGCTTTTACAATCTGATTGGAACCGCTTGATTTCCGATTATCCCTATGCTGCCAGCCTTTATGTGCTTCGTGCTTTGTCTGAAAAAGAGATAAGGGGTGATGGATTTGAGGAAATTTTGCATGATGCTGCTGCCCGAACACTTTCCAGAAGTCGACTTCATATCTTGGTGGATGGTCCACTGGAAATTGAACCTGAATGGCTAGATATTTCTGAAGAAACTTCATCCTTCGCTGAAGTAGAAAATGAACCATTAAGCATTTTAGATGAGGAACCAACTGAAGCTTCTGAAACTTCGATCGAAACGCCGGAAGAAAATAATCAGTCTGTTGAACTAAAAAATGAATTTGGTTTCGCCATCATCCGGCTGAAAGCAGGTAAATCCAAGCCAAAGGAGACAAGTTCTACCGAAGCGCAAGCTCCAGATTCAGCTTTTGCAGGAAAAAGAAAAGCTGCCATAGGAAACCAGGATGCCATCATTGAAAAGTTTCTTTCTGCGCCCCCGCTTCTTCAACCCCGCTTGGATTTTGGAGATAAAAAAGGTCTTGGTCCCGACTTATCCAGAAAAAGTGGTAAGTTGAAGGAAGAGGTTGTGACCGAAAATATGGCCATGATTTACATCCGCCAGAAAAACTATCCCAAGGCAATCGCAACATTGCATAAACTGACTTTGAAGATTCCAGAAAAAAGCACTTACTTTGCGGCCCTTATAAAAAATCTGGAAAACCAGAATTAGTTATGATTTACGCACTTACAGCCATTATCGCAATCATCGCCATTTTGATGATTCTCATTGTACTCGCACAAGATTCTAAATCTGGTGCTTTGTCAAGTAATTTCGGTGCCTCTCAGGTAATGGGAGTTAAAAGAACCACCGATGTATTGGAGAAGCTTACCTGGGGATTCATGATTGGAATCATGGTTCTTACAATGGGATCCAAGTTTATTCAAGGTGGTGAAGATGTTGAACAAGGTCCAAGCTCCATTAATGTGGAGAAAGCCAAGAGTTCAGCTTCTGCGCCAGAGAAAAAACAACAGCCTCCTGCAGTTGGTCCGGCTTCATCCGGGACTGATACCGCAGCCAAGCCTGAGTAAGCATTCTCAATTTTAATTCCATATCCCGCAAAAGCGGGATTTTTCATTTCAGAGTGTCGCCCAATTCACAAAAAAATCATTCATAGAAATGCAAGCCTTATTCACAACAGACAATCTCGTTAGCTTATTCACGCTTACGCTTTTGGAAATTGTTTTGGGCATCGACAACATCATTTTTATTTCCATTGTAGCCGGAAAACTCCCAGCTTCTAAGCAAAACAAAGCCCGGCAAATCGGCCTTGCCCTCGCCATGATTGTAAGGATTTTCCTTCTGCTTTGCATTAGTTTTATTATTGGACTTAAGGCCGATCTTTTCACAATAAGTGGCATCGGCTTTTCAGGAAGAGATTTGATTCTTTTGGCGGGTGGTCTTTTCCTTATGGGAAAAACTGTTACCGAAATCCATGAAAAACTGGAAGGAGAAGCGGACCATTTTGAGCATAGTAAAAAGGAAAAGAGTTTTGTTTCCGTCATATTTCAGATTGTTCTGGTTGACATAATTTTCTCTTTCGATTCGATTCTTACGGCAGTTGGCCTATCGGATTTTGTGGAAGTTATGATTGCTGCCGTGGTCATCTCAATGCTCATCATGATGGTTTATTCCAGAAGAATCAGCATTTACATCAACCGAAGGCCCAGCATAAAAATGCTGGCGCTTTGCTTTCTGATTATGATTGGTGCCTTGCTTGTGGCAGAGGCATTTGATGTGCATGTGCCCAAGGCAACGGTTTATTTTGGAATGGTTTTCGCCTTGTTGGTTGATCTTCTAAACCAGCGTGCCCGTAGAAAAATCAAGCCTGTTCGCCTTCGTGGTACAATGGATCTTCCCAAGGAAGAAGATTCTAAATAAAATCAGGGAATGGATAAGCCCGACATTATTGAATTTATCCGGGCAAGGTTAAAGGCGCTTGCAGAAACCTGCAAAGCAGAAATGCAGCAAGCACAGGCGGATGCCAATTCAGAAGAAAAAAGTTCTGCTGGCGATAAATATGAAACTGCCAGGGCAATGGGCCAGAACCAGCGCGATCTTCATGCCTCCCGATTGGAAACCGCACTTTTGAACCTGGAGGCTTTTGAATCCATTGCGCAAAACAAGCCCGATGGAAAGGCAATTCCTGGTTCTATTATTCGCGCCGGTGGTTTTCGTTTTTACCTCGGACCAGGCCTTGGCGCAATTGTACTTCCGGATGGAGATAAGTTGCTTTGTGTTTCACTGGAAACACCTTTAGGCCAAACTTTGAATGGAAAATCTTGCGGCGATACTTTTGTATTTTCCGGTCAGAACAAGCTTCTGATTGAAGAAATTTCCTGAGCAAATGCTTCAGGGCCTTCCTTTTTGTTCGGGTATTGTAGCGGCAGATTCAGGACTTTCTTCTGGCTTGCGGGCAGGTTCGGGTTTCTTAGTTTCCTGTTTCTTCTTTTTAGGGAAAAGCTCTCCCAATTTATTGAAACTCTGGGTGTGAAGAAGGGAAGCACCCTGTGTTGTATTGTTGTTGCTCAGTCCCGATAAAATGAGGTTTTGATTCATTTTGTGGAACATTTTAACCCGAAAAATTCCATTCTTGCTGAGCATGTATTCCAGAGTCCAGTCGCCTGCGATGCTGAGCGCAGATGTTTGGTTCTGTGCATTTGTAAAGCCTCCGTCACGGGTCAAGCGTAGCCTGCCATCCAGCATGGTATAGGAAAACCGCAACTGGAAATTATTGAGGGCGCTCTGGCTAAGTCCGGCGAGGTCAACGGATACTTCAAGATTTTCGTCAAACTGACTCAGCCATGAGCTCAACTGATTGGAAACCAGATCGCTAAAACTTGAATAGGAAATATTGGCCGTTTGCGTGAATTCACCCATCGGGGCAAACATTCTGAAAATCATCAAACTAAATACTTGTCGGTTAAGTTCCTGTTCATCGGTGGCAATCCGGGTTAGGAAGGCCTGCACATAATAATTCAGGTCTGAGTTTTTTGGATAATCGCGGATTTCAAGTCCCAAACTAATGGTCGGCTTAAGTAGTTGATCCGTTAAGCGCATGCTCACCAGAACCGGATAACGCCGTTTTGCTTCTGGTTTTTGCTGGATTTGTTCATCTGCTGAGGCAAGTGGAGCCAGTGAAGCATTGAGGTTGTACTCTGCAAGGATATCCATTACCCCACCAAGTACAGGTCCATTCCAAGTGATGGTGCTACCTGGACGAATGTCAAAGTCTTTATTCACCAGATTGTAGGTTGTAAAATGGTAGTCCCCATTTTTAATGACATACTGACCAATCACAGAAAACTCACCTCTAGTATCAATCGTGAGTTTAATTTTTCCAGTTCCATTGGCACGAATGATATCACCGGCCTTTTGGTCAAAAATGATTTCTCCGTAGGCTTCTTCGGTTACATCCAGGTCAAAATCCATGCGGATGCCGCTCAATCGAATGTTTCGCACAGAATCCGTTCGGGTGAAAACCCTTTTCTCTTTTTTACCTGTGAAAGTGATGTACGATTCGCCTATGTCTTCCTTGGAAGCTACATCTAGCGGAATAAATAGTTTCGTGCCTTTGTTGGTTTTCGCTTTTGCCCGGATTCCAATGTCATCAAACCCGCCAATAATCTCAAGGTTTCCAGTGCAAATGCCTGTTCCGTAATAAACATCTCCGGCACTTTTAGGCACATTAAAAACCATGAAATTCGTTAGGTCGGCATTTAGATCCACAAGGAAATCCGAGAAGTTATTATGGCGAAGTGTGGCTTTACGGAGGATGCCGTTCTGGCCTGCTTCATCGGTAATCAAAGCGCCATCAGCACTAATTTCATCAGGCGTAAATACCACCTTTGGATTGAAGAAATATGTGGTATTGAGGTAGTTGATTTTCACCTGACCATCTTTCACATAGAGCGTTCCATTTAGTTCTGGCTTGGAGAAATTTCCTGTGATGTTCAGATCACCGGAAGCCCATCCCTTCATATTGGAAACACTGTTGCCAATGAGGGGTTGAAGAAAATCGATTCCGACCCGAAAAACCTTGGCGCGCAGGTCCAGTGGATTGCGCATTTCAGGGCTGTAAAAGCCGGAAAGGAAAAGCAGTTCTGCGCCATCCCGCAGCAATGAACCATTGATTTGCAGGTTTTTTTGTTCCTGGTTCCAGATGGCATTGCCTTTGAAATCACCAATTCCATATTTCCGGAATTTCAGCGCTGTTGCCGATAAAAAGCCTGCAAAAAGTGGCGAATCTCCAATGTTGCTGATTTTTACTTCGCCTGTTACCAGGCCTTCGATTTCTTCTCCGATCAGCGTTCTGAGGCTGGCCAAATCAATTTCAGATGCTTTGATAATGACAGAATCGGCTTTGCTTCCAAGAAGCGTACCCGAAACAGAAAGACTCTGCAGGCCATTCCGAACCTCCATGTCCCGGAATGAAATGCTTCCGGTATCGGAAAATACAATTGCATTGTCGCTGCTGAAATTCCAGATTCTGTTTAAAAAATTGATAGAACTGTTTCGTACACTCACCAAGGTATTGAATGGTTCAAACACCACATCGCCGAAAATATCAGCCCTGTTGCTTTGACCCTTTTCATTGCCCTTAATTTTGAATCCGATTTTTCCCTTGTCCCAAACGCCATCAAACAATAATTTTTCAGTGATGAAACCCTCGGTCCATTTTTGCCCTTTTGAAAAAACATAAAGTTCGGCCGTCACATCCGGGCGCTCCAGGGTTTTGGTTGCATTGACGTCCAGATCGGTTTCATAAAAACTTCTGCCGGCAATTGTAAAACTGTCAATTTTTGTCTGCAGCGAAATCATCTCAGACTTCCCGAATTGAACTTTGGCATCAATGGCTGTTCCTTCAGAAACAGAGACTGGCAAATCCAGCAAGTCCAGAAGGCGGTTCAGGTCTTTGAGTACAACATGTGTTTCAACTCCATAATCAACTGCTGATTTTTTTCTTTGCGCCACAAAGGCTTCCATGTTCACCAAACCATCATTTTTGAGTAGGCGCTGGTATTCTTTTACCATTGCAAGGGCATCTTCAATCAGTTTGCGATACTTGAAACTTCCCTGGATGGTGGCATCCACCAGCGGGGTTTTCAGGCTGAAAGTCTTGTTGCCTTTTACGATATGGGATTCAACACTGGCCTGGTCCAGATCCATTCGCTCATCCCTCAGCAACACCCTCAGGTTCCGCACTTCTGCATTTCCAAGAAACTCATCAAAATCAAATCCCTTAAAATGGAGGCTGACTTCGGATGAAATATCCAAAGGTTCTTTTGTCAGTTTTAAAGGCATAAAATTTGCCCTTCCTACCAAAGCATCAATGTCCACAACCTCCAGGCCTTTGCTTAGATCAAGCTTTCCATGGCCATTAAAAATCAGGTGAGGGTCTTTTACAGAGAGGTTACCGTTGAAAGAGCGACGGCTGAAGCTGGCGTCTGTTGCAATATTTCGGTAATCATAGCCAAGCAAACCAATGCGCGAAATTTTCGCTTTTACACTTGCTTCTGCCCGCTTTGGATCGAGACCTTTGCCTTGAAAACTACCATCGAAGTCGATTTTTTGAATTTTATCTTCCTGTTTCAAGAGCCGGCCCAAATTGAACGCCACAGTTTTAAGGCGACCGTTGTACCTACTTTGCTGCAAATCTCCTTCTGGCAATTCCATTTGCATGTCAGCATTGATTGTGCCCAATTTTGTTTTAAAAGTGCTTTTGGTAACGAAATCCCGAAAAAACCCGGTAAAAGAACCCGAAACATCAAAAACGCCCAGCATGCCGAGGTATTCTGAGGCTTCCTTTCCAGTGTAAAAGGCCAGATCTGACGGATTTACGACCGATGGTTTCAGGCGCAAATCCATAAAAGTTTCGTCTGTTTCAGGAAGTCCCCGCATGTTGAGGGTGCCTGTAAGCAAAGTGCTCTTCCCGCTGAAAATTTTCATTTTGCGCCAGCGAAAGTTGTTTACCCGCCCCGATAGATTTCCTGAAACGGTATAAGATTCATGCCAGTCGCGCAGGGCTGGTGCAAAATAGGCGAGGTCTTCGGCTCTGATTACAGAACTATCCAGACTGGCGCCAATTTCTACTTTGCGGTTGAAATCACTAAAATCATCGAGGTCTTTGAATTGGAAACTTAGGCTATCCCGCAAAAGGCTATTTCCGATTTCTGCTTTCAGATGACGGAAAAACATGTCCCGTTTCGTAAAACCGAATAAGGTATTGAATGATTTTACTTTCAGTCGACTGGCCCGGTCGATGCAAACAAGTCCATCTGCTTCCAGTCGAATCGAATCTCTTCTTTGCCAGAATTTGTTTACCAATCCGTTGATGCCATCGAGGCGGAAATGGTAATAATCGAATTGTCCCGGAAGGGGTGCTTCCAATTCATCGATGTAGGCGAAGGACATCGCATTCAGCTTCGATTTATCGATGGTGAAAATCGGAGGATTTAGGGATCGGCTGCTATCACTCCCTTCCACCCAATCGATGATGGCATCCGTAAAACCATTAAAATTGAGTTTGCCGGTTTTGCGGCTTCGCCTGATTTCGACCAATCCTTCCTGCAGTTCTACAAAATCAAGGTTGATGTTTTTTTCGAGGAGCGCCGCGAGTTTCAAGTTGATTTTAATCTCCTTTACAAAGATCATTTTGTGGCCTTCTTTGTCCTTAACCATCACATTCCGGACCCGCGCAAAATCAACCCAATCGAGGTAAAAGGCCCCGATGCTGCATTGATAACCAAGTTTTTCAGAGGCTTTTTTCGCTAGCCAGTGCACTATTTTGGATTGAGCCGTTTCCGTTCGGAGGGCCAGGGCCAGACTTCCAAAGACCAAAAAAAACAGAAAGCTAAGCCAAAGGAACAGCCTCAATAGCCGCACCAGAGGGTGAAGGTTCAGTATCGGTCCGTTATTGGTCAAAAATCGGGCATTTATTGGGAATCAGCCTGAAGCCAAAGATACATTCAATTCGTGAAATTTAGTCTTGAAGGACTAGTGAAGTAAGAACCTTAGGGATATTTCAGAAAACTGAGTTTTAGTTCAAGCCTCATTTCCGGTTGCCACTGCAATTTTGAAGGGTTGGGAATTTGCCTTGACAGAATTCCAAAATCCCTTAGATTCAAAAGGCAATTGCCCGTTAGAAATACTTGTTTGTCCGAAATGCGAATGTTGAGCGGGATTCTGATGCTTTGAGAAGAGTCTGCAATTTCTGTTTGCAGCTGAAGGTTGTGTGTAGAAATGGTGTTGCTGTCCAAACTTCCAAGGCTTCGAAACTCACTCCGTGGAACCACCCTGCTGATTTGTTTTAAGTCCATTCTAAGAATTCTTCCCTGATTGGAAAAAACCACGGGACAACTGTCTTTTAAAAACTTCATTCCAGCTTCCCGGGCTACCCGGTCAGTATCGCTGACCAGCTGGTTGTTATTCCAAAAGTCACCTTCAAAAAATCCGGCGGCAACGGAATTCCCTTCTAGAATTAGTGAGCCTCCGTAAGGATGAAAAATACCACTGATGCTGCTTCCATTGTTTCTGAAGATGGTCCATTTAATTTCGGAATGAAGGCTGTCGATCATGCAGGCAGAACTTTTGGGCAGTCCGGAAGCCATTTCACTGATGCGCCGTCCTTTATTCCCCTCGTCCGAATCTTCTTGCTTGCAGCCCGGGAAGCTTAAAATGAAAAAAAGCACAGTTATCCCTTGAAATTTGCAAAGCCCGATTGGTAAACGATTACTTAATTTCATTTGTCTTTAATAAACATTAACAGCTTCACTTGCATCAATTTACCTTTTGACGAGTCTTTTTGGCATATTTGCAAATCAAAATCAGTGCACAAAAATAGAATGAAAATGAGTTTTCGCATTTTTTCCCCGATGCTATTCCTGGCGACAGTGCTTTTATTTGGCATTGAACCCCAATCAGCCATTGCACAGGCAAAAAAGAAATCCGAAGGCCACCGGATTCAGTTCAAGATAAAGGGTTATTCGGACACAACTGCAGTTATTGCCCATTATTATGGGGATAATCAGTACATTCCAAAAGATACAGCCCGTTTCGATTCAAAGGGTAATCTTTCTTTTGATGGAAAAAGCGAGCTTCCAGAAGGTGTTTACCTACTGGTTCTTCCCCGCAACCGATATGTTGAATTTGTAATCGGCGAGCAATTTCAGTCGATGGAATTTGATACAATCGATGCCATTTCCTCAATGAAAATAAAGGAAGGCCTTGAGAATCAGGTTTTCTATAGTTATCAAAGACTTATGTCACAAATGGGGCGGGATGCGGCTCCGATTCGTGCTGCCATGTCGGCCACAAAAAATCCAGATTCTACCGCCAAGTTTAGGGCCAAAATGGAGGCCATAGACAAGGATGTGAAGGTTTTCAGAGACAAGCTTTTTGCAGATTTCCCCAATACTTTCTCGGTAAAACTATTCAAAGCCGCACTCGATCCTGAAGCTCCGGCACCGAGAATTCTACCCAATGGCCGCAAAGATTCTTTGTTTCAGTTTCTTTATTACCGCGACCATTTCTTCGACAACATCGACCTGACTGATGACCGCATGGTTCGCACGCCACTTTTCCACAACAA
>CANETC010000028.1 GCA_947441055.1 Cytophagaceae bacterium
GGCGGTATCTGTAACTTGAAGCAGAATCATATTAAAGTGATTTAAGAAACAAATGCAGTGAAGTTTTTGATTTTCAGATGCGGATTTCTATCAGAAGACAAACCTAAATTCCTGAAGACACATTTCCAAGGGCACAAACAAGCTTAGTTTCATAACATGATTCACCAACGAAGACATGGGGCAAAATATTTTCAAAAAGCAGGAATTCTCTATTCCAAACTCACGAAACAGGCTTCGATTTTACAAAATAGCGATTAAAAAGTCCGGTTGACTTAAATGTAAAATACTTGTGGCCAAAGAAATTAGCGAAAAAACCGAATCCAATTCCACCCAAATTGGCAAACAACTGTCGGTCGATAAATGCAAAAGAAATTTTGAACCCACAGAGGTCTGAAAAATTATTACTGGTTTCCATGACCAGTGCTTCGATCAAACTTTGGGTATTCGGAAATCGTAAAAACCAGGAATTTATTCCCCTCAGGGTTAGCTCCGAAAAAAACCAGGTTACCGTAAGTGCCACCATAGAAACCATAAAAAATTTAATGGCTTCTCTTGTGGCATTGCCTGAATTTCGGGCATTGAATGCGAAGGCTTTGGTAAGGAAAAAACCAATGACCATTCCGGCCAGATATCCCAAAACAATCGAACTACCGAAATTGACACTGAAGCTTCGGCGAAGAATGGTCGCAGTAATCAAATTAGAAGCAACGCCAATACAGGCTATGCCCAAATAAATCGCAAAATTCCGCAGTGCCTCCGGATTTCGAAATTTTTCGAGCAGAAGTTCGGACCAATGTTTCATAGAAAATTATACAGCAACTTCTGCTTTGATGGCGGGATGAGGGTCGTAGCCAGTCAGGTTAAAATCTTCGTATTTAAATGAAAATAGATCCTGTACATCTGGATTAATCTCCATCTGAGGCAGAGATCTGAAATCGCGGGAAAGCTGAAGCTTGGCCTGATCCATATGGTTGGAATACAGGTGGGTATCACCACCAGTCCAGATAAACTCACCGGCTTGAAGGCCCGAAACCTGGGCCACCATCAAGGTAAGCAAGGCGTAGGAAGCTATATTAAAAGGAACTCCAAGGAAAAAATCAGCGGAACGCTGGTATAAAGAACAGGACAATTTTCCATCTGCCACATAAAACTGAAACAAGGCGTGGCATGGCGGGAGCTTCATGTTGTTGATGTCGGCCACATTCCAGGCAGAAACAATCATGCGCCGGGAATCCGGTGTTTCACGAATTTGTTTCAACACCTGGGCAATTTGATCAATGGTATTTCCATCCGGACCGGGCCAGCTTCGCCACTGATGGCCATAAACTGGTCCGAGATTGCCGTTTTCATCTGCCCATTCATCCCAGATGCTTACGCCATTTTCTTTTAACCAGGCAATGTTGGTATCACCTCGCAAAAACCAGAGAAGCTCGATGATAATGGATCTGAGATGAACCTTTTTTGTGGTAAGAAGCGGAAAACCATCAGCCAGATTGAAGCGCATTTGTGTGCCAAAAAGACTGAGCGTACCCGTACCTGTCCGGTCGGTTTTTTGAACGCCTTCGTTGATAATTTTGTGAAGTAGCCGATGATATTCCTGCATATTGAGCAAAAAAAAATAGCACCGGCAAGATGCTATTTTTTTTTCACCAGCCGGAGCCGGAATTGAATTAGTTGATTGCGCCGATTGAAGTCTTCTCTTTTTCAGAGCATGATGACTTCTTCTTGCAACATGCTTTCTTTTCAGAAGAACAAGCTGGCTTTGCATCAGCAGTAGCTGGAGTAGCAGCAGCAGTTGAAGCTTCTTCCTTGGCCATTCCAGCACAAGCTTTGGCTTCACCTGATTTCATCTTGCAGCAAGAAGACTTCTTCTCGCAAGATTTCTTTTCTTTTTTATCCTTGTCATCATCCTTTACGATAACGGCAGAAAGATTGGTTGCCTTGGCGATGTATCCTGAACCAACAAATGCGGTGAGCAGGAATGCTACTAATAGATTTTTCATTTGGGAGTCAATTTTCTTGTAAAGATAAGTAAGTCATACCAAGAAAATCAAGCGAAGCTGAAAAAAATCAATTAATCGGGGGAAAGGCAATACACATCTCGGTAATTCCTGCCGAAACCTTCATAATCCAAACCATATCCAACAATGAATTTATTTGGAATATCAAAGCCGCGGTAATGAATTTCAAACTCCTCTTTTAAAGACTCTGGCTTTACAAAAAGCGTCGCAATCTTTACACTTGCAGGACGGAAATTTTCAAGCTCTTTCAACAAAGATGCCATGGTAAGGCCTGTATCCACAATGTCTTCCACCAGTATAATATGCCTACCTTCTAAATCCTGTTGCAAGCCAATAAGCTGACTCACTTTCCCTGAAGATTGGGTTCCCTCATAAGAGGCGATTTTTACAAATGAAACCTGACATGGAATGCAAATTTCCTTGATAAGGTCTGCGGCAAACATGAAAGACCCGTTCAAAATCGGCAAAAAAATGGGGCTAAGTCCTTCATAATCATGGTTCAACTCAGTGCCAAGCTCCTCAACACGGCGGGCAATTTGACTGTACGGTATGTAAGGGACAAAATCAAGTCCAGCTACATTCAACTTTAATTGGGTTTCCATTTTTGATTATTTTGACTTCTACCTACAAAAGAAATAAAAATGTATTCACGAACTTTGCCGAATGAACAGCGCAGAAAAAAATAGGCGAAACAAAAGGATTTTATTGTGGATTGGATTGCTTTTCACTGCCTTCATTATTTACACAACCTGGGACATCATGAGCAGAACAACCCATCCAGGCGCAAAAAAACATCTTCCGCACAGCATCCTTAAATAAGATTCGGTTTTATCTCCGGCTTTGCATAAGAATACCGCATTAAGCCAGTAGTTTTCACATACCCATCCAATCCTGATCCAGCAAGTGATCCGGCTTTGCCAAGATCAATAAATCCATCTTCCAGAAGACTGGAATACGGCACTTCCAGATATTGAACTGAGGAAATCAGGAGTGTGGTTCCATTCATGGCAATTGGCAACTCCTGCTCAGGACGAAGTGCCATCCGAACCCGGCTTCCCTTTACGAATGGTGCAGAAATTCCTTCAACAAATTCTTCTTCAAAACCCACGGCTTCAAACTCGGAATTTTCCCAGCGGGCTGAAGTCCAGTGCGCTTTTAAGTCTTCACCTTCTACAATGTGATTCAAAGTAAAAATATTCGCTTCCCGGATATTCTTCAAGCTGTGCATACCCGCCACCTGCGGCCGAAATAGAATTCCGATCAAAGCCGGATCTGCACCCAAATGAATAATTTGTGAGAAAACGGCGAGGTTGGTAATTCCATCCAGGCTTTTAGAACCCAGCAAGCTGATGCTTTTGAAACCTGTGGCTGAGTTTAGCAGATTGGCTCGGAAATATCTATCCAGACCCAGAAATTGAGATGCGCTCCAATTCATATCTACAGAACCAAAATGCCGGGAAATTTGTTCTGAATCCATTCCTGATATCCTGAATCAGATTTTGTCCTTATCCTTGTAAAAAATCAATCCGGAATGAAAAATACCATCCTGATTTCTCTCCTGCTTATATCGGGAAGTGTTCAGAGTCTATTGGCCCAGTTTCAATTTAAACTTCAGGAAAGCGCCTGGGAAGGAACGCACAGCCCACTTTCACATGGCACCGAGATTTTCTTTTATGCCGACACCATGTCAATAGTGGATCTGGACGGCATCAATCCACCCGATATTTATTTATTCAAGGAAAAACACGATACGCTGCAACTTGAAATGATTTCAGAATACAGCGTTTCCTGCCGCGAAGAAGTTCCGGGATATTACCGCATCATCCGATCCAACAACGGAGAAAAGTTGTTGCTAAAACCAATCCGCGATGCCTGTATACCAAGATTCACCAAGCTCGTGTCAGAATCTCCATGGTTCCGCAAAAGAGAACCTGGCGAGCTTCGGCCAGACTGGTATTTTCTTTCCCCCGAAAAAGACAAAGTGGCCGGCACCGGATTGTATGAAGCCTACCGCTTGCTGCGTCTGAGAAAATCCGAACCAATTACAGTGGCAGTAATTGACTGTGCGGTGGATTATCTGCATGAAGACCTTTCTTCTGTGATGTGGAAAAACCCAAAAGAAATTCCGGACAATGGCAAAGACGATGATGGCAACTGGTTTAAGGATGACATCAATGGCTGGTTTTTTAACAGCAGCAAGGACGGCTATCCTGTTGACAACGACCAACCTGAGGCAACCCAGGTTTACATTTTACTCCGTAAAAAATTCGAAGGCCGAAATGAAACCAATATTACTGCAGCAGAGAAACAGGAGTGGAAAGAATTCCAAAAAGCAAAGCAAAAATTTGAAAACGGCTTGGAAAAAGCCAACCACTTCAAAACCTTTTTCTCTGATTCTATAAAGCTCTTTTTGGTCCTAAATGACATGATGATGCAATCGGAGCAACCCATTACCGGACCTCAAATTGATGAATGGAAAGTAGATGATGATGCATATGGAAAATCCCTGAAAATTGTCTTGAAGGAAATATTCCTCAACCAATACCCTAGTTTCGATGGCTTTATCCGCTCGCTGAGAAAAACGCTGCCCGTTTACAGGAATATGTATAAGAACTTGTGGATTTGTGATTATAACCTGGAATTTGATCCGAGAAAACCGGTTCAGGACCACCCCGAAATTGCTGCTGAAAAAATGTATGGAAGCGGAGGCCTGAAGAACCCATCTTCGGAAATGAACAGCCACGGAACCCATGTAGCCGGGACCATTGGAGCAAAGCGGGGCAATGGAAAAGGCGTTGATGGAATCGCAGAAAATGTTCAAATTATGAGTTTGGGAGCAGTTCCATCCAGCGGAGATGAGCGCGACAAAGATATCGCCAATTCAATCCGGTATGCAGCAGACAAAGGAGCCCGTATTATTAGCATGAGTTTTGCCAAACGCTTTTCAATTCACAAGAAAACGGTGGATGAAGCCATTCGATATGCAGAGGCAAAGGGCGTTCTATTTTTCCATGCTGCGGGGAATTATTCCGTGGACAGAGATACTGCCGCTTACTATCCAATTCCCACTTTTCTGGATGGAGGCAAGGCAAAAAACTGGATAGAGGTTGGCAACAACACTTCCACGCTGGATGAAAATCTGCCGGCAGAATCATCGAATTTCGGAAAAACAAAAGTTGATCTCTTTGCGCCAGGAACCGATATCTTGTCCACTTATCCGGGAAACAGGTATGCATACATGACAGGAACAAGTATGGCTTGCCCAGTGACAGCTGGAGTTGCTGCTTTGATTTGGTCTTATTTTCCCAAGCTTTCGGCAGCTCAAATGAAGCAGGTAATGATGCAATCGGTGTACAAACCTTCCGGGCTTAAAGTAAAAAAAACCGGAAGCTCGGAACTTGTTCCTTTCTCCTCGCTGTCTGTTAGTGGCGGAATTGTGAATGCACGCAACGCCGTTTTTGAAGCTGAAAAACTCAGCAGCAAAAAACGACGCTAAAATTTCCTAAAGCCTTTTAGGCTTTAGGACTAAGTGTAATAAGCGGAACAATTATTTCTTCCAGAGATATTCCTCCATGCTGGAAAGTATCTCTGTAAAAATTGACGTAGTAATTGTAATTGTTGGGATAGGCGAAAAAGTAATCGTGCCTGGTAAACACATAGGCCGTTGAAATATTGGCCTTTGGGAGAAACAACCTTTCCGGTTTCCGGCAAACCATTACTTCCTTTCCTTCTTCAAAACCGAGGTTCTTTCCTGCTTTGTAGCGAAGGTTGCTGTTCACATTTTTATCGCCTACAATCTTGACAGGGTTTTTAACCTTCACGGTTCCGTGGTCTGTGGTTAACACAACCTGATAACCGGAATCAGCAATTTTCTTAAGCAACTCATAAAATGGCGAATGCAAAAACCAGGAACGAGTTAAACTTCTGTAAGCAGATTCATCTGGAGCAAGTTCTCGAACCATCTGACTATCCGTTCTGGCATGCGAAAGCGCATCCACAAAATTATAGACAACCACATTCAGGGAGTTATTCTTCATGTTGTTGAATCGGTCGAGAAGCTCCTTGCCTTGATGTGCGGTGATTACCTTGTTGTAACTCATTTTCATTGCTCCAACGCCGCTTTTCTGCATTTGTCTGCTCAGAAACTCTTCCTCGTGCATGTTCTTGCCCTCATCCTCATCATTCCCAACCCAAAGATTCGGATAAAACTTTTCCATTTCAGAAGGCATCATTCCGGAGAAAATGGCATTTCGGGCATACGCCGTTGCCGTGGGTAGAATGGCATAATAGGTTTCGTCTTCATCCACATTAAACATTTCCGAAACCAGAGGTTGAATTACCTTCCACTGATCAAGTCTTAGGTTATCCACCAAAATAAAGAACAAGGGCTTGTCTGGTTTCAGAAGAGGAAAAACCTTTTTCTTCATCACCTGATGGCTAAGAAGTGGTTTGTCGATTTTAGGATCATTCAACCAATCTTCATAATTGTCTACAATGAATTCACAAAAATTGGTGTTGGCCTCGTCCTTTTGCATGTAGATAACATCCCCCATGCTGCGATTCTCTGTTTCATCAATTTCAAGTTCCCAATAAATGAGTTTCTTGTACATCTCAGCCCATTCTTCGTGGCCAAGCCTGTCATTAAAAGCCATTGAAAGATTGCGGAAATCCTGCTGGTAACCCATTGTGGTCTTTTCGGAAATCAGCCTTTTGTTGTCAAGCAGTTTTTTTACAGACAAAAGAATCTGATTGGGATTCAAAGGCTTAATCAGATAATCCGCAATTTTTGCCCCAATGGCATCTTCCATGATGTGCTCTTCCTCGCTTTTGGTAATCATCACAACTGGAAGAGATGGTTTGTTGGCCTTAATTTGAGCAAGGGCTTCCAATCCTGTCATTCCCGGCATGTTTTCATCGAGGAATACCACATCAAAATTTTGGGCGGCCGCTTTTTCAACAGCCTCTAGCCCATTATTGACAGGCGTAATTTCATACCCTTTGCCAGTAAGGAAAAGAATATGGGGCTTTAGAAGGTCGATTTCATCGTCGGCCCAAAGGATCTGCGGTTTCTGCATGTTTATTTTTGATTGAGTGAAAATTGAGTTCTTTTTTTCTGAATTAATACCTGAGTATTGCCAACGGAGGCCCGGCCAATAAATTACAAACCACGACAAAACAATCCATCTTATCTCAAAAATTGGCCAAATACCTTGGCGGAATCAATCTTTAATTTTTCTGGATTTAAAGCGATGGTAAGCCTTATCACCAAGCATAAACTTTAAAATAGAATTGCCTGTTTTTAGAACCATAAAGCGCAAGCGACCTTCAAGGACAGCCCGAATGGCAAAAAACAAGCCCATGTGAATCCGGTTAATCCGGAAGGCTTCCCAATAAATAGAAGCACCATCGCTTGCCCCGCCAAATCGTTTATAAGCCATAAACTCTCCGGTGTGCTTAAACAATGCACCCGAATTTTTAAGCCGCCAGAAAACATCCAAATCAGCAGCTAGTCTATACTGAAGGTTAAAGAGCATACTCTTGTGGAGTTCGGCCCTAACAAAACTACAACGATGGTCAACGCCGAAGTTTCGCCCGAGATTCTGATGACTGGTAAAAAACGGGGCAACTTTTAAGGGTTCTTCATGAATAACCGTATAGGAATTACCATACCAAAGGTCAACCTCTGGATGCATGGAAACCCGATTTGCCAAAACAGAAAAAGTTCCCGGTACATACCAATCATCGGCATTCTTAAATCCGATCCAATCACCAGTACAAAGCTCAATTCCTTTGTTCATGGCATCGTAAATTCCTTTATCTGGCTCGCTAATCCAATAATCAATTTCAGAAGAATACTCAGAAACGATATCAATTGTATTATCATTCGAACCACCATCAACAACAATGATTTCCTTGTTTGGATAATCCTGATTGAGGATGCTTTCAATGGCTTGACGGAAATGTTTACCTGCATTCCAAGTAACCATCACAATTGAAATCACAGGAAATCCAGCCCTGAGTTCCCTTGTTATTCCAGTTGTCCGACGACCACCCTGCTTCATAAAAAAGGGCCCGAAGGCCCTTTCGAAAATTTATATTTAAAAATTAATCAACCTTGATGTCGTCCTCAGGCTTAATAGTTCCGTACCCTTTGGCACGAAGCTGTTTGGATGGAACACCTCTCTTCACAAGGAAGGCCTTTGTTGCATTGGCACGACCCTGACTAATCTTCAAATTGGCCTCAGGACTTCCAAGGTCACAACCGAATCCTTTGATGTCAATCTTCAAATTAGGATGCTTCTTCAGAACTTTTGCAACTTTTTCAAGATGACGGACAGACTCAGGAGATAACTCATATCCGTTAAGTTTGAATTTCACAGACTTTCCAAGGAATTCACGGTCTTCTTTTGAAAGTGCAATCCTGGAACCTGCAAAAGGATCTGTTCCCTGGAAACCGACAGGCGTCATATAAATCTGGCGCTTTCTCGACCTTTCGCGTTCAACTTCAGCTGGGGTAATTTCTTTTTTAGGTGCAACCTCAACTTTGTCTTCAACTTTCTGAACCTGATTTTCCTTAGCTGGTTCTGGTTTAGCCTCTTCTACTGGAGTCGCAGGTTTTACTTCCTCAACAGGCTTTTTAGGTTCTTCTGGCTTCGCTTCGACAGGTGCCGAAACAGGCTTTTCTTCAGGCTTGACAGGCGTTACTACCGGAGCTGGAGTAATATTTCCAAATTCGGCTTTCTTATTCTTACCAATATATTTTCTGAAACCAATTATAAACTCTGGAGCTCCTGTCCTGGTATTATTAAGATCGCCGAGTGAAGAAACAAGGAAATCGTAACTGAACCCAAGCGCCCAGTCTTTCATATTCACTTCCAAAGCTGCCACAGCCGCATTTCTACTAGAATACCAAAGACCAAGTCCCATGTTGCCATTCTTTAAGACCGGCACATTCTCTTTGAACTTATAATAGATATAAGAACCCAGATTTGTTTGAGATTGCTTGGCTTCCTGAATGTGTCGGAAAGTTGGTTTAACCAGAAAGTCCAGATTTTCATACGCCAAGATATTACCCTGAACATTGAGTGAAAGTGGATTCACTGATTCTCCATTATTGAGGGAAACATTTGGCGTATTCAGGTTATTCGCAGAAGCAGAAATGGTAAAGAACGGCTGGCCGTCAGAAAATTCCCGCACATAAGTAACTCCAGAATTGACCAAAGGAAAAGACCTTCTTTCGTTGGCAGAAATGTTTTCATTTAGGGGCTTGGAGGCATCATACGCGCCATTGTAAGAGTCCCACTGATTACCAGAAGTTAAATTACCATAATCAACCCTCCTTTGGAAAAAACCAACCTGAATTCCTAAGATAAGCTTGTCTCTTTTTGACAAAGTGGCAACATGTGCATAAGCCAAAGAAAAACCGGTGGTAGCAAGACTTCCATTGTATCCAGTCCTGTCATTTACAAACTGAACACCGGCAGCTCCAAACTTCTTGTAATCTTCGCTTTTACCCATCAAATACAGAGGTTTAAAAGCCGAAACAAATGGTGTACCATAATTTCCGGAAAGGCCTCCAAACTGATTTCTGTAACCAAAATCAACTTTCAACTCATCACCCAATGCAATGTGCGAAGGATTGTTGAGCATAGGAGCCATTTGATACTGAGAAAAATTCATCTGCTGCGCACTTACCTCAAGTCCACCAGCCAAAAGAATGATGAAAAATGCCCTGAACGATTTCATATTGATTTTCATGGAATTCATCTTAAAATATTCTGATTATTAATTCAACAGGGTTACTGATCCACTTGTTTTTCCTCCCACAACCTTGATGTCTTCACCCGAGTGGAACTTACCTTTTACTGTCCAAATAAATGAGCCCTGACCCATCAATTTGCCTTCATACTCACCATTCCAACCTTTCTTGGATTCATTATCGTCACCGGATTCTACACAATCCTTTACGTTGGAAGATTCATAAACTAGATTACCGAGTCTATCCCAAACCTGGAACAGAATTTCCTGCACTCCAAAACCATAAACCTTTAGGTAATCATTCCTATTATCACTGTTCGGACTAAATGAATTTGGAACAAACACTTCTTTAGAAACCCTTACCAAAATAGAATCGCTTGCTTGGCAACCGTTCACATCTGTCAAAAGAACAGAATATATGGATGTAGTTTGAGCAGGGCTGCTGAAGGTCGGAACGGCTCCAGTATTTCCAAGAACATCAGAACCTCTAGACCAGCTAAAATTAGCAGCATTTGAAGAGAAATTAACAGCCTGCAGGACAATGTCATCCTGGAAACTGAATGCTGAATCCTTGCGCAAAGTTACGACTGGAAGCGGATCAACCTGAATAACAATAGGATCAGTAGTGTTTACACATCCATTGGCATCGGTTACCTGCAGGACAACAGATGGCAATGAGGACGAAAGTACTATTTGCTTGCTTGTCTGAGCTCCTGGAACACCAACCCAAAGATTGCCATTATCGAAGTTCGACGTGAGCGTTATGGCTTCACCTTCACAAACCCTGTTATCAGGCTCAGAAGTCGAAATCACTGGCTCAGGAAGTGGGTTTAGTGCTGCAAGAACACCAAGATTTCCATTGGTGGTACAGCCATTGGAATCAACACTTACACTCACAGAATAAGATCCTGGAGTTACAATATTAAGCTGTCCATTGATTACAACACCCGAATTTAATGGTTGCCAGTTGTATGTGTTGTTTGCACTAAACGGCGACGTACTTAGAACAAGTGTATCGTCGGCACATCTAATAAGACCGCTTCCAACAGGAATGATAGAAGGAGCGACTGGTGCCTTTTTCACCAAACCAGATGAGTTGAGAGAAGTACTGCTACAACCATTTCCATCCGTAATTTTAACAGAAACTGTATAAGCTCCCGGGTTGAAAATCTGAATGGTCTGAGTAGAAGGTGTTGGCGTAATTCCTGTACCAGACCACTCGTATGACGCTGCAGAGGCAGAAGTTGTAAAATCCAGTGAACCTGGTTGACAAACAGTGTCATTTGCAATTGTAACAACCGGCACCGCAGGCAATGTATTGAAGGTAGCACTTACAGATGCTGAAGTATCAGAACATCCCTGAGAATTCACTACAATGACACTGAAAGAACCTGAGGCTTTTACTGTCAAATTTTGTAGCGTATCAGCAGCATTACCAGTTTGCCACTTATAATCCAAACCAGCAGGATTGGCCGTAAGAATAATGGAGTCACCTGCACAACGAACCAAAGTTCCAGAGAAGGTAATGGCTCCTGCAACTGGTGGTGCAGTAGCAACCGTATTCACGGGTACCGAAGTATTCGAGCAACCATTTGAATCGGTAACCTTAACAGAGAAAGTACCAGTAGCACTCACGCTGATATTTTGAGTGGTTTCACCATTCGGACTCCAAAGATAGCCACTGGCAGATGAGCTGCTTAGTTGAACGCTTTCACCCAAACAGAAATCTAGATCACCTGAAATAACAGGAACAGCAGGCAATGAGAAAATGGTCAGACTGTCTGTATTTTCAAGACCTGAAGAATCAGGAGTGCTTGCTTCAACACGAATGCGATAATTGATTCCATTCGCGCTAGTAACCGGAATAACAGCGAGGATGGTATCGGAGCTTGTTCCGTTAAGAGGTGTTAAACTAATTGTGGTTCCACCTAATGCAAAAGAACCAGTTGCATCAGAAAGCACAACCGTAAACTGATTACCAGCCACTATTGGACCCGTTGCCGTAAATGGAACAAGAATGGTATCTCCAGGACACAAAGAAAGTTGCGGAAGGCCCGAATTTACATTCAAAGGATTTCCAGTAATGATACTGACTATGGAATTGGCAACAATTGCGAATGGCGAACAGAAATTAGAAACATTCGAAGCACCCGCAGTTTGACCTGCAATTGTTGCCGTTCCAGAAACCCATGAAGTTCCATCGTTTCTAACAAAAGAGTTAAGGACATCAGTACCCTGAACATTGATTGGGTTTCTCCAGTCA
The DNA here is from genome assembly GCA_947441055.1 of Cytophagaceae bacterium. Classification (GTDB taxonomy): domain Bacteria; phylum Bacteroidota; class Bacteroidia; order Cytophagales; family Flexibacteraceae; genus CAMDMI01. Next base: position 12,043 of record CANETC010000028.1, read on the forward strand.
AAATTCAGGCTGGCATCAGATCCACCGGCAACATCTTCACAAATGGTCCACTGGAATTTTACAAATGAGTTGATATTGGCTGGAAGTGATGGAGTAAAATCCGCTGCTGTAGCCGCAGCCGCAACACGAACACGGAAATTATCGCCCGTATTTACTGCGTCATCAATTGAAACCGGAGCATAAGAATCAAGGGTACCAACTGGGAAGTTTTTAACTTGATCACCTAGCCCACGAACAACAAAACTTCCGAGGCCGTCAGTAATCACATAACTGTTATCTGCACCACCACTTACTGTTGCCGTTGACTTCGCGATAAGGTTTTTGTCACCGATTTTGATTTTACCGCCTTCTGCATTGTCAAGCTTTAAGGAATCAGAAAGAATCACATTGTCGGAAATCGTGAGAACCTTGTCGGTGCCTTTCATGGAAATACCCAAAAGGCCTAAGCTATCCGCTAGATGTGTATCCCAGGTTAAATTTTTGTCAACCAAAACAACTTCATTGATTGAAATTGGCTGGATGTTGATTGTCCAGTTGTCACTTGCTTTATCACCAGCACGCTGCAACGAAGGTGTAGAAGTGAATGGCGACAAGAAGCTGTTATTGGTAACAAAAGCAGAGTTTGATTTGATCGTCACAAAACCAAGAGAAGCAAAATCAATTCCATGCTGGATTTTATCTTCCACTGCAAAAAGTTCATCGGCATTCATATCCGTCGGAAATTTGAAAGCTCCACCAAAGGAGAATTCATTCGCCGAAACATCAAAATTATCAGCAACCGGAGCCATAGTGGTTAATGGCAAAGTCTGCCAAGGAGACACCGATGAAGATGGACCAGATTTCTCATCAAGGCTGATGTACTTTTTGAAGTTTTCACCAAACTGATTTGCCAACGGATCAGCACCACCAATCGTTACAACTCCAAAAGCATTGTTGTTTGCAGCATCATCATTATGGTTTGCAAAAACAATTGCTGAACCACCTTGAACAAGTGCAGACTGAAAATCATTGCCCTGAATTGAAATTTCATTTACTCCCGGATTTTGAACCGTTGCCCTTGTTTGTTGCTTAGTATTCACAAGAATGTGAACAAAATTAGTGTCTGCAACACCCGCTGAAGGTTTAAAAGTATTATTGCTAACGGAGATATTTCTAGAACGGGTAGAGAAAACACCAATGTTGCTGTGACCTGAGATTAGGTTACCATCAAACAGAACTCCAGTTCCATCATTTTGCACATCCTTGAATTCTACAAGTGAGGTAAAGAAACTTGGAAGGATTGCTATTACCCTATTTCCAATCACCTGTTGTACTCCCGAATTGGCAGCAGGTGCAGTTATTTCAACTCCCTGTCCAAAGAAGGTATTGTTTTGAATGACGGAAGCGCCAGCCAAATCGCCGAATTGTAATCCATAAAGACCTACGATCCGGTTCGTATCAGCATCTGAAGGACCTCCAATCAGCATTCTACCACCACCGAGTGTGCGGATACCGCGTCCGAAAGCACAATTTAAGGAGAAGTCACGTGGCTCAATGTTGGTTCCTTTCACTATCACGCTATCGGTTGAACCGCCTTTGAAACGCATTCCATATGTGTTAAACCGAACACAAGGTGCAGTGCCTGTTCCTGTTGAGAAAATCCGACTATCTGAAACTTGAAGGTTGTTGTAATTACCATTATCTCCATAAATTCCATGGTTGATATTCAATTGGTCAACTTCAATCTGGAAATTACGAATCAATACATTAGAAGTACGAATCAGGAAAATTGAGGAATCAGCTCCTGCTGTAGTTCCATTTATTACCGGTCTTGTGCCTGTGCCTGCACCGACTCCTGTTCCAACTCCTGAAACATTTCCTAAGAGGTTAACCGCACGGTTCATCAATATGTTGCTCTCGGCGTATGTTCCTGCCATTACCTGTACGGAATCACCATCATTTACGGTTGAAACCGCCTTTCCAATGGTAAGCCATGGTGTAGTAGGATTTTTGGCTTCGGCCGGAGTACGGCTGTCATCCCCAGTGGCATTTGATACATAATATAGATTACCTGTTTCTACCGGTGTTGAGCTACTTGCAATCCGAAGTGGAAGATCTACTAAATCACCAGCAATGCCTGCATAAACAGCAGTAAATGGATCTGTTCCTGAGGCTGCTACTGGAGAGGGCCCAGAAAGTGTTGTCCAAATTCCTACAAATCCCTGAAAGAATGTTGCGGTCCTGTCAAATCCTGCCTTTTCGGAAGAACTTGGCCACTGGGCTGTTACATCCAGATTTGAACCACCTGTAACTGCCTCGTTTACTACCCAGGTTACACCTACAACAGAATCAACAGGACTTCCTGTAAGACCGGCTGAAAGCACATCATTCTGAACACGAAGTCCGATGTCATCGGCGGTACCTGTATTATTTAAAATAGTAGGAGTAAAGGCTGATGAAGTTCCAATTGGATAGGTAAATGACGAACCCAAACCTTTCCGAACAAGCTTTCCGCTTCCACTTGTTACAATATAAGAATTGGAAGATCCATTACCGCTTGTAGCAGCATTCGCAAGACTTAGGATTGAAGAACCAAGGTCAATGTTTCCTGCATTCAGGGTAAGGGATGAATTAACCAAAACATTAGCATTCAAACTGAGCGTTTTGCCTGCTCCATCCATAGTAAGCGAGGCTAATCCGATTTCACCGGCAGGCTCTGACTTTAGGGTCAGGCTGCTGTCGATGCTTACGCTTTCGGCATAATTAATCGGAGATGCCGTAATTGTCCATGCATCTGAATTAACCGCAGCCACAGCACGGTTAAGAGACGGACTTGTTGTTTTTGGTGAAAGGAAACTGTTCGGGGTTGCGAAAGCATTGTTTGGAACAACCGTTACAAAACCAAGTGAATCAAAATCTACCTGGTGCTGGATTTTATCCTCAAGCGACATAAGCTCAGTAGCCGATAATGATGTCGGTAGTTTTCCACCAGATCCCAAATCAAATTCATTTTGACTGATGTCAAAATCAGCCTCAACCGGACGCATCTGGGTAATTTTATAGTTGCTTGGACTCCAAAGCGTCACAGTATTGGATGCACCGGAACGGGCATCAAGTTCAAATACCTTCGCATAGTTAAGTCCAAACTTATTGATTGAAGTGCCCGTACCTCCTATCACAACATTTTGAAACGGAGGATTGACACCAGAGAAATGGTTTTGGAATGAAATTGCCGTTCCGCCCAAACCACCAGCAGATTTAAAATCATTTCCAGTAATTGTTATTGAAGAAGCGCTTGCTGTTTCTGTTCCTGTGGTTTGCTGCTTTGTGTTCACAGCAAGACTCACAAAGTTGCGCGCCGTATCGGCCGGAGTAAAAGTATTGTTGGTAACAAAAACATTGGCAGACTTGGAAGAGAAAACGCCAAAGTTCATGTAGCCGTTAAAGGTGTTACCATCGATTTCAAGGATAGAACCCACTTTGTTGTGGTTCTTAATTTCAACCATCATCAAAGCCTGGCTTCCCGGAATTGGGCTGATGGTATTTCCTGCAATTCTATGAGTAGCAGCAACGGTTGGATTGTTGAATTCAACACCTGCAGAAATCGCAAAAATTGTATTGTTCAGAATCTGAGAGCCTTTAAACCTTGGACTTCCAAATTGGATACCATAATCGCCTGTCAGTGTATTGCCATCGGTAGGGTTGGTACCACCAACTGTACTCGCACCTCCATTTAGACGAATGGCGCGTCCAAAACGGGCTGCACCGGTTACCGATTCAATCACATTGCGAATGATTAAACTGGAATCATTCCCAGCAGTCGATGTATTCTGACCGAGAATGATGCCATAAGATCCAAATACTGAACTCACACCTGTTTTGGTGGATAAGATGCGGTTTTCAGCAATTACAGCGCCATTAAATCCTCCGGCGGCTGCGAAAATTCCTTTCAGAATGCTGTCCTGATCTACCCGGATTTCAAAATTCCGAATTTCAATGTTGGTAGATTTGAGAATAAAAATTGATTTATCAATTCCAGAAACTGTTCCATTAACAACAGGCTTCACACCTGTACCAGCTCCTGCACCACTTCCGATTCCAATTACATTTCCGAAAATCTTTATTCCCTTTGTAATAGCAAGATTGCTTTCTGAATAAGTACCGGCTAGTACCTGCAAAGTATCTCCATTATCCAAAGAGGCAAGGGCTTTTGCAATGGTTGACCAAGGTGTGGAAGGATTTTTTGCATCCGAAGAAGTCCGGCTATCATCTCCACCTGTGGCTGAAACATAATAAACTTTACTTTCTGAAACAGGAGTAGAAGCACTTGCAACACGAAGTGGCAGATCAAGCAAATTACCAGCAATGCCTGTGTAAGAAGCGGTAAATGGATCCGTTCCTGCAGCGGCTACTGCAGTACCTGAAAGTGTGGTCCAACTTCCGGCAAATCCCTGAAAGAATGTAGCACCACGATTAAAGCCCGCCTTCTCGGCAGAACCAGGCCACTGTGCGGTTACATTCAAATTAGAACCGCCTGAAGTTGCCTCATTAATTACCCAGGTTACACCTACAACAGAATCAACAGGACTTCCTGTAAGACCGGCAGAAAGCACATCATTCTGAACACGAAGACCGATGTCATCGGCGGTGCCTGTATTACTTAAAATAGTTGGAGTAAAAGCTGATGTAGTTCCAATCGGAAAGGTGAAGGCAGCACCCAAACCTTTCTGAACAAACTTTCCGGTGCCACTAGTTACAACATAAGAAGTTGCAGATCCGTTGCTTCCAATTGCACCATTGGCAAGGCTGAGGTTGGAAGAACCAAGGTCAATATTTCCTGCATTCAGAGTAAGAGATGAGTTCAATAAAACATCTGTTTTAAGACTTAGCGTTTTTCCCCCTCCGTCCATTGTAACAGAAGCAAGTCCGATTTCACCAGCAGGCTCTGTCTTAAGTGTAAGGCTGCTGCCGATGGTAAGACTTTCTGCAAAAGCAAATGGAGAGGCAGTAATTGTCCAGGCATCCGAATTTACTGCGGCCAAACCGCGGTTAAGAGATGGGGTGGTAGTTTTAGGAAAAACCACGCTGCCTGATGTTACGTAAACATTGTTCGGAACAACGGTTACAAAACCCAGGGAATCAAAATCTACCTGATGCTGAACCCTATCCTCAAGCGCCATTAACTCCGAAGTAGAAAGTAGGCTTGGAAGCTTTGCACCTGTTCCAAGATCAAATTTATTTTGGCTTAAATCGAAGTCACCTTCTGCAGGGACCATCTGCGTTATTTTATAATTGGTAGGACTCCAAAGAGCCAAGGTATTGGAAGCTCCTGAACGGGCATCCAATTCGCATACTTTCGAAAGGAACAATCCAAAGGTATTTGCCAATGCACCGGCTCCGCCAATCACAACATTTTGAAATGGTGGATTTGCTCCTGAATAATGGTTCTGAAATGAAATGGCTGTTCCACCAAAACCACCAGCAGATTTAAAATTGTTACCGGTAATGCTAATTGAAGAGGCACTGGCCGTTTCTATACCTGTAGTTTGCTGTTTCGTATTCACACCAAGACTCACAAAGTTGCGTGCCGTATCGGCTGGAGTGAAAATATTGTTGGTTACAAATACATTGGCAGACTTGGAAGAGAAAATTCCGAAGTTCATGTACTCATCTAAATTGTTCCCATCAATTTCAAGGACAGAACCCACCTTATTATGATTCTTAATCTCAATCATCGTAAAAGCCCGATTTCCTGGAATCGGTCTGATTGCATTTCCTGCAATTCTATGGGTTCCTGCAAAAGTTGGATTGTTGAATTCTATACCTGCAGAAATCGCGCTTATGATATTATTTAGGATTCTCACCCTGCCACCAACTGCACTACCATACTGAATGCCATAATCGCCTGTAAGTGTATTTCCATCATCGATATCGGTTCCACCAATTGTACTAAAACCACCATTAAGACGGATGGCCCTTCCAAAATGTGCAGCACCGCTGGCTGGTTCAATCAAATTGCGGATAATCAAACTTGAATCTGCGCCTGCAATTGATATATTCTGACCGAGGATAATTCCATACGATCCAAATACTGAATTCACGCCTGTTTTGGTAGATACAATGCGGTTGTCAGCAATCAAGGCTCCATTAAAACCTCCGGCTGCTGCGAAAATTCCCTTTAGGACATTGTCTTGATCAACTCGGATTTCAAGGTTGCGTATTTCAACATTGGTGGCCTGAAGAATCAGAACCGAACTGTTGGCGGTTGAAGCCGTGCCACTAAAAACCGGCTTATCGCCGATTCCTGGATTGCCAAGGGATTCATTTCCAAAAATCCTAACCTGTTTATTTATTACAATGTTGGTTTCTGAATAGATGCCAGGCAAAACCACAATGGTATCGCCATTGGTTGCCTGAGAAATAGCGAAACTTACAGTTTCAAATGGATTGAAAGCACCGCCACCGCCTGGTGAATTTGAACCGGGAATACCTACATAAAAGCGGGTCGAAAAACCGGAAATACTCCAGAACAGACCGAGAAACAAAAGCATACAGCGTTGTAAACTCCTGCTTGTGAGGAATACAAATTTTGGCATAAAGAATCCTTGTTTTTGAATAAATAGATTAATAGCCCTCATTCGAGTGCCGCTAAATGATTGAACGATTGCGTTTTGCAAAATTTTTGGATCTACGATTGCGGGGCGCAAAATGTAGAAGAATACAATACAAAACAATACCTGTTCCCAATACTCCTGAAAAAAAAATCAAGAATTAGGATAAAAATAAGTTATGTTATGGACTATGGTAGGCGATTAAATTTTCCAAAGTCAGGTTTCCGCTTTTCAAGAAAAGCACGCTTTCCTTCCTGAGCTTCTTCGCTCAAATAATAAAGTAAAGTTGCATTGCCTGCCAATTCCTGAATTCCAGCTTGTCCATCTAACTCTGCATTGAAGGCTGATTTTAGAAGTCTAAGGGCCAATGGGCTCTTTTCAAGCATTTTCTTACACCAAGCAACCGTGGTCTCCTCAAGTTCTTCGAGCGGAACAACTTTGTTTACCAAACCCATGTCCAAAGCCTCTTTGGCATCATATTGATCACAGAGATACCAGATCTCCCGGGCCTTTTTCTGTCCCACAATTCGGGCCAGATACGATGCACCAAATCCTCCATCAAAACTTCCAACATTCGGACCTGTCTGACCAAAACGGGCGTTTTCGGCAGCAATGCTCAAGTCGCACATCACATGAAGAACATGTCCGCCACCAATGGCCCAGCCTGCAACCATTGCCACAACGGGCTTGGGAATGGTACGGATAAGTCGCTGAAAATCCAGCACATTTAACCTTGGCACTTTGTCTTCACCAACATAACCACCAGTTCCGCGAACAGATTGATCGCCACCGCTGCAAAAGGCTTTTCCACCTTCGCCAGTTAGAATGATAACCCCGATGCGTTCATCTTCACGGGCCAATTGAATGGCATCAATCATTTCCGACACCGTCAGCGGTGTAAATGCATTGTGCTTGTGCGGCCTGTTGATGCTGATTTTTCCGATTCCTTCAAAATAGGAGTAACGGATTTCCTCGTAAGCCTTTATTTCCTCCCAATTGTATTTCGATTCCATCATGAGGTAAAAACCCGGTTGGGAAACTTTGGTTTAAACATTGAAACGGAAGTGCATGATATCGCCGTCTTGCACCACATATTCCTTGCCTTCCACGCCAAGTTTTCCAACTTCTTTGCAAGCGTTTTCAGAGCGGTATTGAACATAATCGGCGTATTTAATCACCTCTGCCCGAATAAATCCTTTTTCAAAATCAGAGTGAATTACGCCGGCAGCCGCTGGAGCTTTCCATCCACGCTGAATTGTCCAGGCCCGAACTTCTTTTACACCCGCAGTAAAGTAGGTAATAAGGTTCAGGATTTTGTATGAGCTTTGAATAAGTTTTTCCAATCCAGAATACTGAAGTCCGTATTCTTCCAAAAACAAAGCCTTGTCGTCCGGATCTGTGAGCTCAGCAATCTGGGCTTCAATAGATGCGGAAACAATGATCATTTCGGCGCCTTCACCTTTTACATTATCCCAGAGCCTTGCAGAGAATTCATTGCCCTCGTTCACAGAAGCTTCATCTACATTGGCTGCATAAATTACCGGTTTATCGGTCAGAAGCAGCAAATCGGCAACAGCTTCACGCTCTTCGGCACTGGTTGAGAAATTCCGTGCATTTTTCCCGCTTTCGAGGTGCGCCTTGAAACCCTGAAGCACTTCCAGTTCTTTTTTGGCAGCAGCATCACCCGCTTTGGCAACGCGCTCAATTTTCTGAATCTTCTTGTCGATCGATTCCAAATCCTTGAGCTGGAGTTCATAATCGATAATTTCCTTGTCAAAAATCGGATCCACACCGCCTGAAACATGCACAATGTTTGGATCATCGAAACAGCGGATTACATGGATAATGGCATCTACTTCGCGGATGTTGGCCAGAAATTTATTTCCAAGTCCCTCACCTTTGCTGGCACCTTTTACCAAACCGGCGATGTCCACAATTTCAATTACAGTTGGCACAACCCTTTCTGGTTTTACGATTTCCGTGAGCGCATCAAGACGCTCATCTGGAACGGTTACCACTCCCACATTGGGGTCGATGGTGCAAAAAGGATAATTGGCCGCTTCCGCTTTCGCAGAAGATAAGGCATTAAATAGAGTGGATTTGCCAACATTCGGCAGGCCCACGATTCCACATTGTAAACTCATTTCGGTAAAAGTGGGGCAAAACTAAGGTAAATCCGGTAGAAATTGATATTAGGCAGCTCCCGCCGGACTGGCAGACAATAATCTGGGAAAAACACCAAAAACTTGGCCCGGCGGGATTGCGCTGTCCGGGGTTCCGTGTCTGCGCTGCGCTTCAACACCGCTTTGCGCCCTCCCATCGCGGCTGCAGGCAGAGCACAAAAAATAAAATCAGCTTAAAATGGTCGGGACTTTAAAAATCAGACTTATCAAACCAGCTGAAAATCTGCCAGAAATCTTCCTTGTTTCTCCTGCGAAGTCCCAGCCGCGCACTTCCAGTACTGCGAAAAATGCTCTGGTCGTCCAGCACAATGGTCACATTAAAATAACGCTCCACCGAAGCCAGGGTGTCAGAACCAGAAGTATCGGCATACACATAATGCTGCCATTGAAGACTTGTGGATTTGGCCGAACGAAAAAGGTTATAAGTCGTCCGCATGTCAATGTCACGGTCCCAATACTGGGTATTGTTGTTGGTAAAATCGAAATAACTGAATTGAAAATCCCTGGCCAGCATCTGCCCATAAAGCAAAGTATCGCGCAGTTCGTAGGAAGAACGAAACCAGTCAAAAAGCCCGGCCACAGACTTTCGGTTGCCAAGCACCTGGTTCCGGTCTGCCACCACATCCTCCAGCCTGGGCGCAAATGGATTGCATGCCAGCAAAAACATCAGCGCCAGCCCAGTAAGGACAATCAAGGGGCGAAGAAATGCTGCCTTAATTCTGTAATGCATGTGCCGGTACCGGTTTTATTGTCCTGCCATTTTACAATCTGCCATTCATTCTGGGTGTTTCGTTTTATCTGAAACGAAGCCAAACCCCGAAAATTAACGGTCTTAAAAGCCGTATCCTGGTGGTAAACCGATAGCTGGTAATCGGCCGTTACCTCCACAGAATCCGGACCAAAATTGTTGTTTCGAATATTGCTAAAAACCAAAGAGTTGTTTTGACTTACTGGCTGTGCGGCGCGGTTGAGGTTGTTAAAAAACTGATTTTCCTTGTCCCAGTTCCAAGTTCCGAAAAGACCCTGGTTGTTTGCAGCCAGTGTAGGATCTGCCAAAAAAGAAAATTTCTCACTGGCCAGGCAGCGCCGGTAATTATTCAAATTCAGAGTTGACAAATTTCGGCTTAAGTTATCCATCAAAATGCTGATTTCTGTTGGCGAAACCCAATCGGTGCTTTCGGCAGGCTTTTCCGGACTTCTTTCATTGAAGCATGCCACCAGCAAAATCGGAAGTATCCCCGGAAATAAAAGTTTGCGCCAATAGGAAGGAAAGGAAGCCATTGAGACAAATGTAGGCCATTTCTTTTTTTATGAATGCAAGATTCCATACGCATTCCTTTGTAAAGCAGGGCCCAAGTGATACTTTTGCGCCCTGTAAGACATCCAATTTCCTATGAATATCCACGAATATCAGGCCAAAGAACTCCTCAAAAAGTACGGCGTACGCATACAGGAGGGCATTGTGGCAAATACACCCGAAGAAGCAGAGGCTGCAGCCATTCGCTTAAATGAAGAATATAATTCTGGCTGGTGCGTAATTAAAGCGCAGATTCATGCCGGTGGTCGTGGCAAAGGGGGTGGGGTAAAACTTGCCAAATCTGCGTCTGAAGCCAAGGAACTGGCTTCGAAAATTTTGGGCATGCAACTGATAACGCACCAAACAGGTCCAGAAGGAAAACTGGTTCGTAAAGTGTTGGTTGCACAAGATGTTTACTATCCAGGCGAAAACCCAACGAAGGAATATTATATAAGCATACTGCTCGACAGAGGCACAAGCCGCAATGTCATCATGGCCAGCACAGAAGGTGGAATGGACATTGAAGAAGTTGCAGAACATACTCCAGAGAAAATTTTCAAAGAGTGGATTGATCCAAAAGTTGGTCTTCAGCCTTTTCAGACAAGAAAAATTGCTTTTGCCTTAGGACTTGAAGGCAATGCTTTTAAGGAGATGATTAAATTCCTGGATTCTCTTTACCGCGCTTACCTCGACACAGATTCTTCTATGTTCGAAATCAATCCGGTGCTTAAGACATCCGACAATAAAATCTTGGCGGTTGACGGAAAAGTAAATCTGGACGACAATGCTCTTTACAGGCATCCGGAACTTGCCGCAATGCGCGACCTCGATGAAGAAGATCCTTTGGAAGTAGAGGCAGCAGCCTCTGACCTAAACTATGTAAAACTCGATGGAAATGTGGGTTGCATGGTAAATGGTGCCGGACTTGCGATGGCCACAATGGATGTAATTAAACTTTCCGGAGGAGAACCCGCCAACTTCCTCGATGTAGGAGGTGGGGCCAATGCAAAAACGGTGGAAGCCGGTTTCCGCATTATCCTGAAAGATCCAAATGTGAAAGCCATCCTCATCAATGTGTTTGGCGGAATTGTTCGTTGCGACCGTGTAGCCAATGGCGTTGTAGAAGCATATAAGAACATCGGAGAAATCAACATCCCGATTATCGTGCGCCTTCAGGGAACAAATGCAGAACTGGGTGCTCAAATAATCTCAGAATCGGGCCTAAAAGTTTTTCCTGCCATCCTGCTAAAAGAGGCGGCTGATAAAATTAGGGAAGTACTTGCCTAAATAGGGAAACGAATTAAAACCAAAAATGGCCCCAAAACCGGGGTCATTTTTTTTTCCCAGCTGCATACCGAATTCTATAAAAATCATATTTGTTAAAAATTTAAGAAAAATCAGGTCATGGTTTGGGAATTTCATTGTTAAGCCTCAAAAAATGCGACCACCTTTGCCAACCAATGATTGAGAAAAAGCTTTACGACACCACCAAGCCCCAGGAAAAAGCAATTCTTGTGGCTGTGGCACCCAAGCAACAAGCGGAAAGGCTAACCCAGGATTATCTGGACGAGCTCGATTTTCTATCTACTACTGCAAAGGCAGAGGTAGTAAAGAGATTTGTTCAAAAGCTCGAAAGGCCAGACCACAGCACGTACGTTGGCAAGGGGAAATTGGAAGAAATTGTAGCTTGGATTGAGGAGAACCCAATCGACCTTGTCATTTTTGACGACGACCTCAGCCCGGCTCAGGTAAGAAATCTTGAGGCCGAACTCAAGGTTAAAATTCTGGATCGCAGCCTTCTAATTCTGTATATTTTTTCCATGAGGGCTCAAACAGCCCAGGCAAAAACGCAGGTGGAACTGGCGCAATACCAATACATGCTACCAAGACTTACCCGTTTATGGAGTCACTTAAGCAAGCAAAGAGGTGGAATCGGAAACAGGGGACCCGGAGAAAAAGAACTCGAAACCGACCGCCGAATAGTAAACGACCGAATTTCCTTCCTGAAAGAAAAACTGAAAGAAATTGACAAGCAATCGGTTACCCGCCGAAAAAACCGAGAAAAAATAGTACGGGTGGCTTTGGTCGGTTACACCAATGTGGGGAAATCAACCTTGATGAACCTGCTTTCCAAGTCGGATGTTTTTGCAGAAAACAAATTGTTCGCCACCGTTGATGCCACTGTCCGAAAAATTGTATGGGGAAATATTCCGTTCCTGCTGACAGATACTGTAGGTTTTATCCGGAAACTACCAACGCACCTGATCGAGAGTTTTAAATCCACACTGGATGAAATCCGCGAAGCAGATGTTCTTGTGCATGTTGTAGATGTAGCGCACCCAGCCCATGAAAACCAC
>CANETC010000029.1 GCA_947441055.1 Cytophagaceae bacterium
TGGGTATCGGTTTCCATTTTGGCTGATTAGCACCCAGGAAGTAGGAAAGCGAAAAGCACATAAACTGTCGCCAACTGGTTTTCTTTCTGTGTGATGTTTTACTGGCACTTTTCGCCCATTGGAAAAGAGCAAAAACGCTTGTTTGCCATTTTTAATCCAAAGTTGTCGGGAGGAAATGTAAACCAATGAATCTCCGATACGGCTTCTTCTTTTTCCGGGGCTTTGAAACCAAACATCCGATGCGCTTGTGTCCAGCAAACAAGTGTCGTTCCACCAGAATGCCCCTGGTTTATGAATCAAGGTTTTGCCACTGCCATCCAAAGGAATCCAAAGGCTATCGTCCAACAAATAGGTGAAATCCGGCTCCTTGAATTTCCTTTTTGAGCCAGTTGTTTTGTAGTAATGTCCAGCGAAAAGGCTATCCAGAACCAGAATTCCGTCTTTTCGGTACATCAACAGGCGATCCGAATAAACTTCAACAGAATCACAGGATATTTCTTCTCCGGCTTCTGGAATAAGAAGAAATCCATCCGGCCTTTGGGCCAGCACTTGTCCATGCCAAATAGACAAACTCAGAAATTTATCAGGTCTTGGTTTCTGAGGATTTCGAGTTTCAAACAATCGCCATTGTAATCCGGATTTTCCGGCGAAGTAACTTTCGTTAAGTGGCTTGATTTCCTGTTTTTTACCCCTGTAGCAAGGTTGAAAAAGGGAGGATCTGAAAATGAAAGTTTCGTCTTTTAAATTCAGGGTAAAAAGGTCCTTTGAAAGATAAAAAAGGCTGTCTCCCAGAGCGGAGATTTCTTCCTTTCCAGTAGCATAGTCGGCCACCTGCCATAAATATGGCTGAGCAGAACTTTTTGGGCAGCTAACCCAATTCAAGGCCAAAAAGCAGACACCCAGAATTCGCAGGAAAGGAATCTTCATTCGGTTTCAAAATTAGGAAGGATATTTGCGCGAACATCAGTTCAGAAAGCTCGGCCTAATGGCATACATAAAAAAAGGTTCCAAATGGTTGGAAATCAAAAACATGATTTCAACACTTTCTTTCAGAAAAGTGATGAATTTGTTTTTGCTCACCTTTACTTACCATTTTTCTAGGCTGCTTGGAAGGCCTTTGCATTACGGAATGCCATGGAGCATTGCGGTGGAACCAACCACAAGTTGCAACCTCCGCTGTCCGGAATGTCCAAGTGGACTGAGGTCTTTTACAAGGCCAACCGGAATGCTGGAGCCGGGCACATTCTCCAATATAATTTCCGAAATAAAACCCTGGCTGGGGCATCTGACTTTCTATTTTCAGGGCGAGCCATTTTTAAATCCGTCCTTTCTCGATTTGGTAGCACTGGCGGTAAAAAACGGCATTCACACTTCCACCTCTACGAATGCCCATTATTTAAAATATGAAACTGCACTTCGAACCGTGCGGTCGGGTTTACACAGAATTCTAATCTCAATTGATGGCGCGGATCAGGAAACCTACGAGCAGTATAGAATTGGGGGTGACATTGAAAAAGTGCTGGAAGGTACCCGGAATCTTGTCAGGGCGAAAAATGAACTGGGCTCTTCCACGCCGCATATTGTTTTTCAGTTTTTGGTGGTTCGACCAAATGAATTTCAGATTCCTGAAATTGAAAGGCTGGCAAAAGAGTACGGGGTAGATGAGGTGAAAATAAAAACTGCCCAGATTTATGACTTTGAGAATGGCTCAGACTTAATTCCTGTTCAGGAACAATATTCCCGGTATCAAAAAGGATCGAACGGGAAGTACAGCATAAAAAATAAATTGCTGAACCAATGCTGGAAAATGTGGCAGTCTTGTGTGATTACCTGGGATGGGAAGGTGGTTCCGTGTTGTTTCGACAAGGATGCACACCACCAACTTGGTAATGTTTCGATCAACGGTTTTAGAAAAGTTTGGGAAGGACTTGCCTATCGGTCGTTTCGAAGTTCCATCCTGAAATCAAGGAAGGAAATCGACATTTGCACCAATTGTACAGAAGGTACCCGGGTTTGGGCCGAATAAGGCAGAAAAAATTAGGCCGTCTGGCCGGGAATACCGAGGGCGATTTTCTCGTATTTTTTGTTGAGGCTTTCCATCATTTCAGAATCATGGTAGCCATATTGTTTCAGGATGTTGACCATTAATCCAACCAGACGAACATTCGAATCATATTCGGATTCTCCGCTTTTACTTAACTGGCCCAGTTTTCTGAGTTTTTCAGTTTTCTGAACACTGCTCAGAATGTCAAACGAAAGGTCTGCAATTTTACGAAGCCTTTCAGTGGATTCAACCGCAGAATGACCGGAACCAAAATTCATTCCTGCTACGAAATCAAGCATTTCTGTGGAAAGAACATTCTGCTGGGTGTGGATTGGATACATACTTAATATGAGACTTTATTTCTTAAAATTCGTGTCCAATGTTATTCATTGGATGTTGCAAAGAAAGTCCAAGTTTTTGTTTTTTGGAAATTTGAAAGTTAAAGAATTCTTACACGGAGCATTATTTATATAACACAATTTATTTTCAATTTTTTTGTAAAAAAACCCGTAAAATAACTTTGCTGGATTTGGCAAGTAGATACTTTGGCATAATGAAGGAAAACAACTTTTAAGGGATAAAAATCAGCCTCAATTGCCTTCATAAATTCGATTAAGTTGAAAGCAGTCTTCAAAAAGCAGAGGAAAAAGTTCTTTAAATTGAGGATGAAATATTTTTTTTTCATTAGTGTTGTCCTTAGAATCAGAATAAACCCTGATTCTAATGTGCGGTCAGGAAATGACTGATTTGCTAAAATTTAAAGTTTTAACCCAAAATCAAGCAATAACTGCCTATGGATATTGATGTTCGCATGAAGGATTTCTTTCTGGATTTGCTTGATAAGGAACTCTCTGAAAATTATTTTTTTCACAACAGGCACCACACTTTGTATGTCTATGAAAAAGCGCTCGAGATTGCAGTCCATGAGGATTGCAGCGAAGATGACAAAAGATTGCTCGCTGCAGCTGCTTTGTGCCACGACACAGGTTACATAAAAGGAAAGTTAAACCACGAAGAAGAAAGCTGTAATCTGGCGAGACGATTTTTACCCGATTTTGGATTTTCAAATTTAGAGATTGAAAAAATCTGCATCGTGATCATGGCAACCAAAATTCCACAGAAGCCTCAAGACAAACTTGGCGAAATTCTGGCGGATGCAGATCTCGAATATCTTGGTACAGATTTAGCAAGCTCGGAAGCAGATAAACTCTTTCAAGAGATTTTCGCAGGCAACTCTGCCTTTACCTTATTGGAATGGGATGCAATGCAGGTAGAATTTATCAGCCATCATCAATATTTTACTGCCTTTTGCAAAGCCCATCGCGAACCTCGTAAGCAGTTATATTTGGCAGAAATTCAAGTAAGGCTGACAAAATCAGACTATTAAATTGTTTTTATGACATAAATTCATAGAAAAGTTCAGAAATCTCATTTCGGTTTTTGTTTGGAAGGGATTTCACCTGTTATTTACAAACTGAAAATAAATCCAAAACACTTTTAGATAATGATAAAACTCCGGAATTATGCATTGATATGCATGTTGGCCGGTCCTTTTTTTGTTCGTGGTCAGAACACACAGATAAGGGGCTTTGTCGATGTAAATTCTTCCTATTCGAAAGAAGGTTCTACTTTTTCGCTTGGCGAGCAGGACTTGTTTATTACCTCTTCTATCAACGATAGAATATCTTTTTTGGGAGAAACGATTTTTAAATATTCTGCAACTTCTTCCACCCTGTTTGCCGCAAGTGTGGAAAGGATGATCATCAACTATAATGTTTACGGGAACCACAACCTGATTGCAGGCAGAATTCACACCCCGATAAATTACTGGAATGATTCCTACCACCACGGTCGGGTATTTTTTCCCACCATCGATAGGCCCTTGTTGTTTGAAAAGAATGTTATTCCGCTTCACTCTACAGGTTTCGGAATTCAAGGCAAAGATTTAGGCTCTCTAAAATTCGGCTATAACCTTTTTATCGCCAACGGACTTGGATCCACGGAAATACTCGATGACGATAAGCATAAGTCATTCACGGCTTCTGCCTATTTCAAGCCAATGAAAAACATGAGAATTGGTGCATCCTGGTATAACGATTTGATTGCCAAAGGAGCGACGGTTCATGGAATGAAATATTCCCAACGAGTAAAACAAAATCTGGCATCCCTTTCAATTGCCAATTTTGGCAAGAAACTGGAATTTCTTGCCGAAACGACTGTAGGTTTTGATGATGTAGATTCTGTAGGTACTAAAACCACGGTGGCAACTTATGTGTATGCAGGCTATAGAATTAAGGACAAGTTTATTCCTTATGTGCGGTACGACGACATTCAGTACCATGGTGAAGGACATAGCATGATGAATAACTCTTCCAAAATGGTTGTTGGTGTTCGTTATCAGATCAATTATCTGGCAGTGTTAAAACTTGAATATCAGGATATCAGAACAAAAGGTTCAGCTGATATAAATAAAATTATCGCCCAAATTGCTGTAGGATTTTAATTATGAAAACGATTCAATATTCCCCACAACAAGCAAAAAGTGGCAAAAACACATTTCGTCTCTTTTTAATCGTATTTTTCTTTTCCCTGAGTTTTTTAGCCCAGTCCCAGGACAAAAACCTTGTGGCGATTGGCAATCTGACGGGTGTTCCTGCCACAATGAAATTGTCTGAGTTGAAGGCTGTAATGATGGGCGAGCAGCAAAGATGGAAAAGTGGAAACCGGGTTCTGATTGCCCTCATGAAAACGACCACCCCGCTTGGAAAACAAGTGGCTGAAGAAATTTTTGATATGACGGGTGATGGCGTAAACAAATACTGGCTTGCGCTTGTTTTTCAGGGCAAGGCCCAGGCGCCAAATTTTTTCAGTTCTGTTGCCGAACTTGAAAGTTTTGTTGCTCAAAATCCAGGAGCCATCGGTATTCTAAACAAACCATCCAATTCAGATGAAATTAAGACCATTTTAATTGATGGTCAGAAAACATTCTGATAAGAATTTTTTAATAGCACTCCCTGATTTCGATCTCTGGATTTTAATATTAAGTATAAAATGTGGATAAGTCTTAAAACCAAAATATGGCTGAGTATCTGCTCAATCGTATTCATTTTTACATTTTTCTCGTTTTATTATTTTCCGAGACAGCAGGAGAAATTGTTGGTAGACAACTACAACAGCGAAATCCAAAACCTTTCAAATACGGTGGCGCTCGGGGTTAAAATTGCCCTGAAAGAGCAGAATTTTGAAGGCGTTCAAATGGCCATGGAATTCGTAAAAGATGATTCGCGCTTGCAATTTGTTAGTATGATGTCTTACGACACCATTCGTGAGCCCGGAAAAAGTGGTTTTCAACTTAAGAAGACGATTATTACCACCGTTCCTCAAAACCATCAACCCGATCCGGAAGCTGTTAGTAGTGATTCTGTAATCATTAAGAAGGCCGAATTCAATACCAAAACGATGTCAGGGGCGATTTTGCTTGG
This sequence comes from Cytophagaceae bacterium, assembly GCA_947441055.1. GTDB lineage: Bacteria > Bacteroidota > Bacteroidia > Cytophagales > Flexibacteraceae > CAMDMI01. The sequence continues at coordinate 5,527 of CANETC010000029.1, forward strand.
TTTTAACACCAAGGAGATTGCGAAAAATAAGGAGCGAATTATGATTACGGCCCTTGTGGTTAGTATAGAAGTCTTCTTGGTTGGAATTCTGATTGGGTTTTTGCTCGCAAAACATATTTCAAAGCCGGTGGAGGCACTTCGAAACGCGGCCGAAAAAGTGGGAGAAGGGGATCTTGATCAGAAAATCCTTAGCATTAACAGGGATGAAATTGGGGATCTTTCCATTGCGTTCAACAAAATGATTGATGATCTCGCGAGAGCCAGGGCCGAATTGAATGACAAGAACATTATCCTGGTGAATACCAACAATACATTGAACAACACCATGGTAGAATTGAAAGAGACCCATGCCCAACTTGTTCAGTCTGAAAAAATGGCCTCGCTGGGAGAGCTCACTGCCGGTATTGCCCATGAAATCCAAAATCCGCTCAATTTTGTAAACAATTTTTCCGAGCTCAATGCGGAGTTGATTGATGAGCTAAAAGAAGAAATTGTAAAGGGGAATTTTGAGGAAGTGGATGCCATCGCCAATGACATCAAACAGAATGAGCAAAAAATTAACCACCATGGAAAAAGGGCGGATTCCATTGTGAAGGGAATGTTGCAACACAGCAGGAACAGCACTGGGCTCAAAGAACTCACCGATATTAATACTTTGGCAGATGAGTTTTTAAGGCTTTCCTACCATGGTTTGAGGGCAAAAGACAAATCCTTCAATGCAACCATGAATACTGAGTTTGATCCTTCCATTGGGAAGTTCAACATCGTTGCGCAAGACATTGGTAGGGTGGTTCTCAATTTGATTACCAATGCTTTTCACGCTGTTCGGGAGAAAAAAGTGCAGCAGCCTGAAGGTTATTCGCCTACGGTTACCGTAATTACAGAAAAAAGGGGCGACAAAGTTGTCCTGATTGTCAGGGACAATGGAAATGGAGTTCCGGCAAAAATTCTTGATAAAATCTTTCAACCATTTTTTACAACTAAGCCAACTGGGCAAGGAACAGGACTTGGTTTAAGTATGAGTTATGACATAATCACAAAGGGCCATGATGGTGATTTACAAGTAAAAACAGTAGAAGGAGAGGGCTCAGATTTTATCATTACTCTTCCATTTTCAGTCTAAATTAAATTAAGCGAATGAACATTTTAGTAGTAGATGACGAGCATGATGTAAAGGATCTTTTTGAGCAGAAGTTCAGAAAGGAAATCCGAAATGGGGAAGTGAAATTTGGATTCGCTTTGTCTGGCGAGGATGCCCTGAATTACCTTTCGGATTTCACGCAAGAAGCAGTTCTGATTCTTTCTGATATCAATATGCCGGGCATGAGTGGCCTTGATTTGCTTGAAAAAATAAAGGCAAAAGACACAAAGCCACAGCCCATGGTGATGATGGTTACTGCTTATGGAGATGCAGAGAATTACAACAGAGCCAAAGAATTGGGTGCTGATGATTTTCTTACCAAGCCGGTTGACTTTATGCTTTTGAAGGAGAAGTTAAACTTGAATAAATAATGGCGAGAATACTGGTAGTGGATGACGAGGCTGATCTCGAAATTCTGGTCAAGCAAAAGTTTCGTCAGAAAATAAGGGAACAGCATTACGAGTTTTTCTTCGCTGAAAACGGTGTAATGGCCCTGCAGAAATTACAGGAAAATCCTGGTATTGATATGGTTTTGAGCGATATCAATATGCCGGAAATGGATGGACTTACACTCTTGAGCAAGCTCAAGGAATTGAGGCCCATGATAAAGTCGGTTATCATTTCCGCCTATAGCGACATGGAGAATATCCGTACTGCAATGAACCGTGGCGCGTTTGATTTCATAACCAAACCAATCAACTTTGAAGACCTCACCCTCACAGTTGAAAAAACTTTGCTTCAGGTAAACCAAACGAGGGAGACTTTAAAAGCCCTAAAAGAAAACGACATCCTGAAAATGTATGTGGATGAATCGGTTCTTAATTTTATGGGTAACCGTGAAGCAGGTTCGTCGCTTATTGCCAATGAGACAATTGAAGCCACTGTGGTGTTTATTGATATTTGTGGTTTTACCCGCATCAGTGAGCGTGAAACTCCTGACGAAGTTGTGAGCCTTCTTAACAGGTATTTCGATGTTATTGTAAAGGAAATTATTGCCCAAACTGGAATTGTAGATAAGTTCATTGGCGATGCTGTAATGGCGGTGTTTCGGGGAGAATTTCATCTTGACAGGGCCATTGAAGCTTCTCTTGCTGTGCGCAAGCAAATCAACAATCTACCTGCACAGGAATCCAATACTTTCGTGCCAAAAGTGTCTATCGGTATTAATTCTGGCGACATGATTTCTGGCAACATTGGTTCTGCCAGCCTTAGAAGGCTTGATTTTACTGTAATCGGTGATGCGGTGAATACTGCCCAGAGGCTTCAGGATGCTGCAGGTCCCGGACAAATCGTAATCAATGAGAGTTCGTATGCGAAGGTGAAAGATTCTTTCCATTGCCAGAAATTAGGTGAAATAGTCCTGAAGAATAAGTCCCAGGTCAGTAACATTTACGAGGTCCTCGATTAAGAATTTTTTTGGCAAAAACACCTATCAAGCTGTTCATTAATCGTCAACATCTTGCATGGAATTATGCTCAAATAACAGGAGCATATTCAATTATTTAGTAATTCAGAACATTGTCTTTTCCTATATTTGCCCATGCAAAATAGGATTCTGATATTAGATTTTGGGTCTCAGTACACCCAGTTGATAGCCAGAAGGATTCGCGAACTAGAAGTCTATTGCGAAGTTCTTCCTTACAACACAAGCTTCAAGCCCAATGAGAATGTAAAAGGAATCATTCTTTCTGGAAGTCCCCGTTCTGTTAGAGAAGCAAATCCCCTGGTCCCGGTTACGGATTGGTTCGGAACTGGTATTCCAGTTCTTGGCATTTGTTATGGAGCGCAGTTGATGGCTTTGCAAATGGGGGGTGAAGTAGCACCGGGTGAAGTTCGGGAATATGGTCGGGCCCACTTATCGAAATTAGAATCATCGCCTTTGTTAAAAGGTTTGTCTGCCGGGTCTGTTGTCTGGATGTCGCACTCAGACACCATTACCAAATTGCCGGATCAGTTTCAAAGTCTTTCAGCCACGGATTCAATTCCGGTTGCAGCCATGGCGCATAAAGAAAAACCATGGTTCGGACTTCAGTTTCATCCAGAGGTTATGCATTCTGAAGATGGAATGCAGGTTCTTAGAAATTTTATTTTTGACATTTGTGGCAGTGAGGTCAATTGGACACCTGCCAATTTTATTGAAGAGACCCTGAAACAAATTCAACAGCAAACGGGAGATGGGAATGTAATTCTTGGTCTGTCTGGCGGTGTTGATTCTTCGGTTGCGGCCTTGCTCTTGCATCAGGCAATTGGCGACAGGCTTTATTGCATTTTTGTGGATAATGGACTGCTTCGGAAAAATGAGTTTCAGGATGTCCTTCAGTCCTATCAAGGAATGGGTTTGCAAGTTCAAGGAGTGGATGCTTCTAAACGCTTTTTCAATGGCCTAGCCGGAGTGTCCGACCCAGAGCAAAAACGCAAAATTATCGGACGAATTTTTGTTGAAGTATTTGAAGAAGAATCCCATAAAATTCAAAATGCCGGTTTCCTGGCCCAAGGAACCATTTATCCGGATGTAATTGAATCGGTTTCGGTGCACGGGCCATCGGTTACAATAAAATCCCACCACAATGTTGGGGGCTTGCCCGACCGGATGAATATGAAGGTGGTAGAACCTTTGAGGCCATTGTTTAAGGATGAAGTGCGTCGCGTGGGTGCTGCTCTTCATCTTGATCCGATTATTCTAAACAGGCATCCTTTTCCAGGTCCGGGACTCGCCATTCGAATTCTGGGTGATGTGAGCAAAGAAAAAGTACAGATTTTGCAGGAAGCGGATGCCGTTTTTATCGGGGCACTGCGTGAGTTTGGTTGGTACGACAAAGTTTGGCAGGCAGGCGTGGTGCTTTTGCCTGTGTATTCAGTGGGCGTAATGGGCGATGAGCGCAGCTACGAACAGGTTGTTGCTTTGAGGGCAGTGAGTAGCTCGGATGGAATGACCGCTGATTGGGTGGATTTCCCTCATTCCTTTTTGGCGGAGGTTTCCAATCGCATTATCAACAGGGTAAAAGGTGTAAACCGTGTGGTGTACGACATCAGCTCGAAGCCGCCGGCTACCATTGAGTGGGAGTAAGGCGCTCTGCTAAAAACAACTTTTAACCTATTTGTGCTGCCAAATTACAGATCAATTAGGCGATTCCATTTACCAGACATCTTTCCTGCGCGGGTAGGAAGAAAATTCGCGGAGGAGATGTAGTCCTTGCGGAGGCCGATCGAATTTTCTAGACTTTTTTGGTTACTTTTTGGGGCGATGCCAAAAAGTAACATGAGTTAGAATCAGAAACTTTTAGTTTCAACTGAATGCCGCAACGACTATTTACTTGTTTTTAAATCACAAGCAATTAAAAGTAACTTGGTTGATTATAAGGGTTGAAAAATTATCAAGTAGCAATCAACTTTCGAATCATAAAAAAAACCCTGGCAGTGGATTCACTACCAGGGTTTTTTTTGTTGCTTGTTGGATAATTAATTCTTCAAAACCCTTGTGCTGCGAATACCATCGCGGGTGTATAAACGAAGAATGTATGCACCTCTTTCAGATGGAAGATTCACTTCACTTATTGGCATTGGCATGGTTCCAGAAGAAACCACTTTACCACTCAAGTCCGTGAAGTCATAATCCATCTGGCTGTTGAAAAACAAAGTGGCATCAACAAAGATTCTGTCTGCTGACGGATTTGGCCATGTGGCAATCCGGTTGCGGAAATCTACAGGACTCTGTACCGAAGTAATGTATTGCAGATTTGAGAAGTTGATGTACTCAGCCCAATCTGGATTGTCGATGAAAGGATTACGATTTTTCTGCTGACCAAAAATCAATTCATGGCGAGCAATTTCAAGGGCACTTGGCGGATCTTGTAAATGCCAGTCCATCAACACAGCTGTACTCTGTTGAGAAGCTGAATTTCCATTTGGAGGTAAGCCCCAATTCCGGCCACCAACACCGTTGTAACAAACAGCCATATACATAAGTGCCCTTGCAGCATCTCCTTTATGTGCATTTCTTGGTTCGTAAACGGTTACACCAGAAGCACCTGTTCCAAGTTTTCCTTCCCCAGTTGGGCTGGTATAACTAGGCGTTATCACCATTCCAAGTGGATTGTCGCTGCGCTTTAGGTTGGCATTAATCTGGTGGGTAGGGAAAAGGTGGTGCATGTCGTTGTACTCAGGATATTCCTTTCCATTGTTGGCATTGGGCCAGTTTGGGGCAACAGCTGGGGTATTGGTTGGCATCCAGCTCTGGCAATAAGTGTGCTCGCGAGTTAATACCGCAGAGTTGGTGCTTGCTGCCCAAAGGAACTGTCCATCATAAATCTGTGGAAGATTTGTGTACACACAGTTCACTACTTTTCGTCCGTTGGTTGTGTCACGCTCAAGCCAGTTGGCAACCATCCTTGCAGCGAAATATCCATAAAAAATGGTGTCGTGGGGATTGATTTTATTGTGAAGCGTTGTCACGAAAGTTGGACTGTTCGGGTCAATGCCATTGTAATAAATGCCTGGCTGCTTGCCAAGTGTGGTAATGTTCGATCCAGAGGAGGAAGAAGTCAAGTAGTTTTCAAAACCTGCTGGACCATTGAAACTAAATGCCTCAAAACGATAATCGGTGCCGGCAAGAATATACTTAGGGCGAAGATTACTTACTGCAGAATCTCCAACATAAGCCACCACCGATTGACCTACACGATCTCCAACTTTATAAGTATTTCCATCTTCAGGCACATCGCTGAGGCTTGTGGCGGCTTTGCGAAGGATGATGTATTTTTCAGCATCAGGTGAAGCACCCATAGATGCTTTAAAGATGAAAGAAGTTGCATTCGTAAGATTCAAAGAAGATGGGGCTGAAGCTGGTTCTGAAGCAAATGATCCACCAATTCCATAAAGATTTATGGTATAGGGATTTTTCTCAGGGTCATTATTGTAGATTTTCATTACCGCCTTTCTGGAACCATTCGCTCCCGGGGAAAATAATAGCGCCATCGGAGCAGATGCATTTGCCGCTACGCTTGGTGGAGGACTTGCTACGCTGTAATCTGTTGCAGCCGGACCAGAAAAACGAATGCTGTCAATGTTTAAGCTTTGCGTTGTTCCACCATTCAAAATCGTAAAATTGGTATTGCTCGCATTTCCAAGGCTGTAAAGTCCGCCGTTGATTACAGTATTTGTGCCTTGCTTTACCACAATTGCGGGTGTGGTTCCAGCCGGAGCTGCTTTGATTAAAACAGAATCAAGGGCAATGTTTGAGCCACTCAGTTTTGAGGTATAAAAGAAAAGCACATAACGGGAAGCGGCAGCAGGTGTATGCACAAACTTATTGGCAGCGCCCATGTTGCCACCCGGAGCCGGAGAGGCAGTTGTGAAAACTTTCAAATCGGTGAAACTTGTACCATCAACCGATTCTTGTACGCTGAAGGTTCCGGTAAAGGCAGGGGCAGGAGAAATACCAGTGCCCTTGATGTAATATGAAAGAGGACCTGCTTTTTCAGCAAACCAAATGGTCATGAAATCACCGGTGGCATCAAAGCGGGCGGCTGTGTTATCGCCACCAATAGAAGTGCCATTTCCAGTATAAGTTAGGTTGGTTCCGCCAGTAGCCAGTCCGCTTGTCCAGCCATTTGGCGGAGAGGTAATGGCCGGGGCAGAAAAATTCCAAAAAGTTGGAAGTGGTGTTTGCGCAAGGATTCCCCTGCCTGCAAGCATCAGGATAAGCAAAAGTAGCTTTGTTGTAATTTTCATCAGTTTTTAAATGAAGATGCAATATGCGGAAAATTAGGCCCATTTGGACCTTAAACCCAGAATCCGCACTAGAATTTCTATTCCGTGTCTAAATTGCTTTAAATCAGAAGCTTCGCAGCCTTATATTCTGTATCCGTAGCGCTGCTACGAATTTCGAATCTAAGGCTCTGATTTTTTGCACTTTAGCCCCTCATCACGAACCTCTAATGCGGAATCTGGGTTAATTTTTTCCAATAGCAAACCCAAACAAGGCTATCTGTCTTCTGTAATGGCGAGCGGAATGCGGAGATAGCGACTTTGCTTTCCTTGTTCATTCAATTCAAGCACAGCCAGATACAAGCCCATGCTGGCTTTTCGGCCAACTTCATTTCGGCCATCCCATTTCCAGAATCCTTTGGAACCGAGGTTTGCACTTTGGGCAAGATTTTTTACCAGCAAGCCGGTGGAAGAATAAATTCTGAGGTTGGCAAACACATTGGTTTCTGCGGATTCATAACTTAAAAATGTGAAATCTGCTTTTCCATCTCCATTGGGCGTAAACACTTTGGGCTCTGCCTTAAAACCTCCGGAAATGTCGAAATCGCGATCGTTTGAATTTTCATAACCCGGCGTTCCAAATCCGGCATCTGCCGAAGCTGATTGCCAGCTATCGGATAGATTGGACGATAAACCAGAACTTATCCGCTCCAGGGAAACGCCTTTAACATCATCCAATACAGGTGCATGGAAATCTGCCGAGTAGGAAAAGCGTTCCAATTCGCGGCCGGTTTTATCCAGAATTCGAACCGTGCCAGTATCGAGACCAAAAGTTGGCAAAACTGTTTCCACAAATCGTTCACTTTTACCGCGCGGATAATCCCTTAAAGTGAGCGCCGAACTTTTGGTAAGCAGCGCAAATGCACCAGGCTCAAGCAACAAACTTTCGGTGGAAATGTCGCCCACATCACTTCCATTCCCGACTTGGATGTCCATCAAATCCAGATAGCCGGTAGAAAGGTTGCGCAATTCCACATAATCGGTTCCTCCCGTAAGTGGATCAAACAAAATTTCATTGATAATCCAGCTTCCAGGTTGAGGAGAATTGGGTCTGGCAACTGTCAGCGATTCTGGTATAGAGATATTTCCTGCGCAATCGCTTGTCTGGCTAACTGTAACCGTTACAGGTGTATTTCTGGGTAAAGGCTGATTTAGGACAATCGTAAGTCCTGAAAAATCCGGTCCTAGAATGATTCTTTCATTGATTGAAAATCCACCGCTTAGGTTAATGCTGGCCGAAGCCATCGAAGCACTGTCGATAATTTCATTCCAGGTGATGCGAATGCTGTTGCTGTCGGGAAGTGAAAGCCGAAGCAAGTGTGGTGGTTCCAGGTCGGGCTTTGTGGCTTTAACAGAATTTTCCTTCCCAGGCGTTCCGCCTTCTGCCGCGCTGCTGATGGCCCAGTTGCTTTTTTCACTGCAAGGATTTCCGGTATCAATCATTTCCAGCGACCAGCCTTTTTCCCATGAAGAATAGGGCGCAAAATCACTGGATCGGAAATAAAAGCGGTGGATGAATTTTCCGCCCGGTCCTGTTAAAAGCAAATTATCTCCTTCAAGGTTGATGGATGGAAATGAGGTAATTCCCCTGGCTTTTACACTTGGCAAAACACTGAATTTTCCAACAGAAGATGTGCCGCAAAGTACCAGATAATCTCCTGGGGCAAGCAGTCCGGTTGGAAGTGCAGCTGTGCTGCTTGCGTCACTGAGTTTCAGTCCGGCAAGGTCCAGTAAAGTGCTGCTGTTGTTGAATATTTCTACATATTCTGCCTTGGGAAGGCTGTTTTCGGGCGTATCGTCCGCCTGTATCTCTGTAATCAGTAAGTCGAATTTTTCCGGCGAGCGACCAATTCCAATTGGGATTTCCAGAAGTCCGGCGGTATTGCCTGCGCAGTCTTTGGTGTTGTTTAATTTCAATGTGAATAAAACCCCGGCGGTAAATCCATTGCTGAAATTAAGAGTGATGGATTCAATATCTGGGTAACGATTTTGAATTGATAAAATTGAATTTCCGCCGAGAATTTCCAGATCGGACAAGGCTGGCGGAACTTCATTTACAGGTTCGTTAAATTGCAACCGGACGCTACTGTTGGAAAGCAGTTCGGTAGAAAGCAGGGAAGGGGCTTCTGAATCCGGCAGCTGCGCCAAAACGCTGTTTGCCTGACCGGGCGTTCCACCAAGACCTTCCAATGATGCCCGCCAGTTGGATTTTGAAGAACAAATCCGGTCGGGATTTACCTGCTCCAAAGAATATCCGCCATCTTTTTTGGAAGCGTCGTCAAACAAGTCGAGGCTGTACATGATTTTGTCAATTTCATCTCCAGCCTTATCCAAAAGTCTGATTTCAAATCCGGAATTGTTGAGGGTCGGCAGGTTGATTCCGAGTGCAGGGCCAAATTCCAGAAACCGGTTTAGGCTGTCGTTGTCACAAAGCGTAAGGTAGGCCCCGGCATTCAGCTTGTATTCTGGAAGGATTACCTGTGTACTGCCCACGACCAGGCGAACACCCTCCAGTTGAATGGGGGAGGATGATGGGTTGAAAATTTCAAGATATTCCCGCAAGGGCAAACCCAGGGAAGGACTTTCATCCGCATAAATTTCGTTGATCTGCAATTTCCGGTAAGCGATGGGCTGTGGCGGAAGAAATAAAAATGTTTGGCGGAGCGTATCGATTTGGTTGCCCTCGCAATCCTTTGCGCCCAGGCAAGTGAGCAAATACGACTGACCAGCCACCAAACCCGAATTTAAATCCAGCCGAAGCCTCCGCTCGTCCAGGATTGTCAGTCCAGAAACTGTGGCCCCATTGCTTAATCCAAAACTTGCAAGCGTAAAATCCTGGAAGTTCACAGGTTCCGAAAATGAAATCCGTAAGGCATTTGCATTCTCTATTTTAAGGGAATCTAGAACAGGCGGAAGTGTATCAGGCAAAAGGGAAAGAACTGAATTGGCTTGAGCGGGCGTTCCTCCAATGCCTGCGTTGGACGCAATCCAGTTGCTTTTTCCGGAACATTTCAAAAGTGGATTGATTTGCTCGAGCGAATATCCACCGCTTGATTTAGATGGATCCTGGTACCAGGAAAGGACATAATTTACCTCGTCCACAAGGTTTCCAAAAGCATCCCGAAGTTTCAGGGAATCACCGCTGTTGTTGAGTGATGGAAGCGAAATGCCGAGCGTTTTTCCGAATGGTGCAAAGGCGGCGGTATCGGCATTGGCGCAAAGGACAAGATGCCCCCCGGCTGGCAGCGTAATTTCAGGGAGGACAACCGGATTGCCCGCATCCGAAATGCTCCATCCACCCAGAGAAACATCAGAATTTCCCCGGTTGAATAACTCCAGAAACTCACCGCCTGGCAGTCCAAGTGAAGGCGTTTCGTCGGCATAAATTTCGTTGATAACCACACTTCGCCACGGAGCAGGAGTTGCCGGAATGTATGAAAATGACTGCGCCTGCGAATCCAGTTGAATGTTTCCGGCAAGGTCTTTCGAAGAAAAAACCTGCAGCGTATTTGTGCCAATAGCAAAAGTGTCAGCCAGCATTATCCGCACTTTCCGGCGGTCGGTAACCAGTCGGGTAGCCGATAAAATCGATTGTGCAGGAATCATGGAATAATGGGCAAGATCCGCGGCAAAAAGCGAATCCACATCCTCTGAAAAAACCAGATCCACTTGTTTGGGCGGACTCACGAGTAAGGCATTTAAGTTGGGTGCTATGGTGTCAGCTGCTGGTAAAAGTTCCGCCTGAATGTCGTCGAAATAGTGTTTGCTGCGGTTGGTTTTGGTGGTTTGGATGTAAACGCCGATGCCGAGTGAATTGCTCAGGCTGTTGTCTGAGCCTGAACCAAATGGCAGAAAATTGGCCGAAGTGATTTTTTCAAAAATCTGCCAGTTTCCGGCCAGGGTACGGCTTACCCGGATGCTTCCGAAATTATTGGAAGTTCCATTCACCAGGGTATTTCCGGTTCCGTCAATGATGGGGGTTTCCACACCATTTTGTTTTTTGTAAAGGCCGATGCCGTCGTTGGTGTTTCCACCCAAACGCACAAAATATCCGTTCTGTGCTTGCCCTATATCGAGGTTGTCGGTACTCAGCCAGAATTCAGCATAATTCTGAGAAGAAGGATTGAAGGCCAGTCGAAAATAAAATTCCCAGGAATAAAAATTCTGAGTTGAAGCAGTGGCAAGGAAAAGATTGACCGATTGGTTGGAAGTCCCGACTGTGCTGCGGAGTTGTCCGGATGAAACCAGAAATGAATCGGTCATGCCAATCCAGCTGGGGTTACTGCTGAAATCTCCGTCGGAAAAGTCCTCAGTAATTTGGGCCCTTAGCTTACCGGAATGAAATAGAAATAGTCCGGCGAAAATGAAAAACAGAATTTGACGCATTCCAGAACTTCTGAAGGTCAAAAATGCTTTACTTCCAACTTAATTGCAAGCGCATATTTGGCACAATAAAAAAACCATTTTAAACTCCATGTCCATGAAAATCAAGTTTGGATTCTTTGGCGCCAAGGTCAAGGCTTTTTAGACTTTTCTATCACACAGGGTAAATTGCTTTTACCTTTTTTGATAGAGACAAATAAGCGTATATGATGCCGATAATCACCAATGACTTAATTGTACTGCTTGTTAATTCATCAATGCATAAATCAAAATAGGCAGGTGATATTACAGAAGTGAGTGGAAACAGCATAACAAAATAGATGGCATAATTACGGAGGAATTTTTTTGCTGCAACAACGGCTCCAGCCTTGATATTCGCCAATCCCAAACCGGCTTTAACGCTGTAAAACATTAAGATGGCGTTATATATTAAAGTGATATAGAATAGTGTTTCCAATCCCTCAACGGCATCGAATAGTTCCATCGAATCTAAAATTGTATAAAAGTTCAATTGGTTAATAATTTGCCATAAGGGGTTAACCAGAATCAGGTTGATACATAAGATGAGTAACCAGCCACTTACTTTGAATCTGGTTTCTTTTGAGTTGTTTTCAATCTCAGCCATAATTTTGTTTTGAATACTTCAGGCAACTTAATTTCTTTTTCTGAAACGAATTTTAGTTGAATGCAAAATAATAGTCAAAGTTTCCTGAAATTGAGACAAGCATGAAAATTATCTCCTAACTAGTCATTTAACTCGCTTAAAGTTCTTTGCGTTGGATTTGGATTTTCACTTCTTCTCTAAATGCCATTGAAATTTAAGTAACACAGTTATTAATTCGTGGATGTTTGATACAGCCGCAGGATTAAGCTCAATCATGAATTGTATAGGCTTAATCTGGTAGGCGAATGAATCGCGAATATTGCTGTTGATCTCCCATTTGAACTCTAATTATATAATGTCCGGATGGCAAATCTGCCAAATCTACATATTCATTCGCTGGCCGAATGCTTCCGGATTTAACCAATGCGCCTGTCTGGTTAAAAATAGAATATTGGATTTCTTCTGTGTTTCCCCCGAAGCCCGACAGACAAATATGGGAAGTAGCGGGATTTGGAATGATTTGAATTTTTTGTTCGCTGGGAAAATTGTTTTTTAAGGCTGTCGCATTACAGTTTAATAATTTGATTTTCTTCCAGATGTCGTTGCTCACAGTAAATGGAACGGAGTTCGTACCGGCAGATTCTCCCATTCGGATCCAAACCATGTTGAGCGAAGGAATTACTTTGACAAACTGACCATTCTTGCCAATGCCGGAAATCATATCGGCCGGAGCATCAGGATTGTAGCTTCCTGGAAAAACCAACTGACTGGTAGGTGCCATAAAACTGGGCTTGCCGTTCAGCCACCAAAGGTATCCGTACGATAAATTGAGAAACTGTGAAGGGCTGACCATTTCGTTGAAATAAGTCGTATCGCTGAGGACCGGCGTTGAATTCCATTTGCCCCGGTTTAAGATCATCAGACCAAAGCGTGCCATACTTCTTGCGGTGCTGTAAAAAACATTGTTGAAATCTTGTTTCAGAAAAAAACCGTCTATTCCTGTCAAAACCTTCACTTTCTGATTAAGGTATTGGTTGAGGGTCCGACCCGTGGCAACTTTTATGGCCGAGTCCAGCAAGGTGTAAGGCGCATTGTGGTAAGCCCAGCGTATTCCGGCTTCGGCCTGGTATTGAAGGCAAGTGTCGAAGGTGCAATCATTGTTGGCAACAGCATCGTTCAGTCCTGTGGTCATGTTAAGCTGGTTCCGGATTTTGATTTTGCCTTCCTGCGCCTCCGTGCAGCTTGTCCAGCCCTTACCCAGGTATTTCGAACTGCTGTCTTCGATGCTCAGAAAATTTTCCTGCTGAGCGATTCCGGTCAGGAAGGCCGTAAGGGTTTTACCTGCAGAAGCCCAATACCAGGGCAGGTTTGCCGAATGGCCATTGAAGTATTTTTCTAATACGATTTTGCCATCTTTAAGAAGGATAAATGCTTTTGTATTGCTGCTCTCCAGGTGCTGGTAGAGGCTGTCGATCCGTTCTGGGCACCAAGCCTGGCTGGCCGGACTCAGGGTATCCCATTGTTGACCGCTCAAGGGTGGAAAATACAGCTGCGCTTTAGCGGGGAGTAGGTAAAAGCAAAGAAGGAAAGTGATAAGAAGTGTTGGTTTCATAGTTCGGTTCTGAAAACGAAAGCAAAGAAGCATTTCAAGCCGAAAAGTTTAGCCGAGGTAGAAGAAATTTTCCTTAATTCGGGCTGAAGAAATTTCTCCGGCATGCCATACAAAGCCAATTTAAAAACGCTTTTCGTTGTTTTTTTTCTTTTGACAAGAATCTCTGATTGTGGGGCTTGGGGCTTCTTTGCCCACCAGCGCATCAATCGGCTTGCGGTGTTTTGTCTGCCAGAACCGATGTCCACTTTTTTCAAGCGCAACATTGTGTACATCACGGAGAATGCCGTAAATCCCGACAGGCGCCGCAATGCAGTAAAAGGCGAAGCCGCAAAGCATTACATCGACATCGATGTGTATGGTGATTCGGCGCTCTGGAAAATGCCCCGTCGCTGGACAGATGCCGTGGCAAAATACGGTGAGGATACTTTGCAAGCTTATGGCATTGTGCCCTGGGAGGTAAACCGTATGAAATACAGCCTTCAAAAGGCCTTCGAAAAACGCGACACGAAAGCCATTTTGCGCATTGCCTCCGACATGGGGCATTACATCGCCGATTCCAATGTGCCTTTGCATACCACACAGAATTACAATGGACAAATGAGCGGGCAAAAAGGCATTCATGGTTTCTGGGAAAGCCGCCTTCCCGAACTTTATTCCGACAAATACGACTACTTCGTAGGTGCCGCTGAATACGAAAACCGGGTGCAGGAACGCAGCTGGAAAGGCGTGACTGAAGCCCATTTGGCACTTGATTCGGTCTTGCGTTTTGAAAAGGAGCTCAATGCCCGTTGGCCGGAAGACAAGAAATACAGCTTCGAGCAAAAGGGCAACATGAGTGTGCAGGTGTATAGCCGCGAATACTCAGCCGCATATCACCGCATGCTTGGCCGGCAGGTAGAAAACCGCATGCGCGCCAGCGTGAAAGAAGTAGCCGATCTTTGGTACACGGCCTGGGTGGATGCCGGTCAGCCCGACCTCAACCAATTGCTCGATTACAAACTCAGTGAGGATGACATCAAAGAAATGGAGGAGGAGCAGAAGCTATGGCAGCAGAAAACCCTTCAGGTACGCCCTGAAGAAACCACCAGCCTCCGTGAATTTGATGTAGAATCTCCCTGTTTTTCAGGCAGCCTTTGTTGCAGGGAAGATGAGGATGGGCATGGGCATTGATGGAGTATTGCGCCCTTTCAGGGCTAAAGCTCCTGCAGAGCTTTGTTGATATATATCGCCCTTTCAGGGCTAACGAATTACGCCCTTTCAGGGCTAGGATATTATCACCCTTTCATGGCTAACGAATTGCGCCCTTTCAGGGCTAGGATGGTAGCTATTCCCAAACATATTTTTCGTCGTATTCAACATGGTACTTTTTGAGAATGCCACGATATTCGGTCTGGAATTTCTTTTTGTTATGGTGGGCGTGCTGATTTGTGATGTAGGCAATTACATTGTCCACTTCTGAAGGCTTCACTGAAAAAGCCCCATATCCATCTTGCCAATAAAAGTTTTCATAGCCTTTGCCCTTGGTTTTTATCCACTTGGAGGAATGAGATTTTAATTCTTCTAACAATTTCATCAATGCGATCTTTTTGGAAAGCATACAAAGGATATGAATGTGGTCGGTGTAGCCACCTATTTTAATTACATGACATTCGAGTTTATTGCAGATGCCTCCAATGTAAGCGTGTAATTCTGTCTCGACCGGAGGATGTATCAGCGGTTCCCTGTATTTGGTGCTGAAAACGATGTGGATATAGTTTTTAACCAGCGATTGTCCCATATTTTTAAAATCAGGGAGAATTATAACTATAAGCCCTGAAAGGGCAAAATATCGTGGTGTTGGGCAAAGCCCCTCGCTAAAATGTTTGTAATTTCTATTGCTTGGCATGAGCCAAGGTTGTTTTTGCGATGAGCCAAATCTCATCGCAGGTGAATAATGTGTTTTTGGGATGAGCCAAATCTAGTCTCAGATGCCTGGGTTGCTTTTGCGATGAGCCAAATCTAGTCTCAGATGCCTGGGTTGCTTTTGCGATGAGCCAAATCTCATCGCAGGTGGATGACGCCCTTTCAGGGCTTACGAATTACGCCCTTTCAGGGCTATCCCTAACCCACAATTTGCCGGATTCTTTCCTTCAAACCCTGACTGGCTTCCAAAACTGGTAGGCGTACAGCCGGACCGCAAATGCCCAATTCGGAAAGGACGGCTTTGATGCCAACCGGATTGCCTTCTTCATAGAGCAGCGGATTCAGCTCAATCCAGTTTTTCCAGATTTGGCGTGCTGCTTCAAACTCAAGATTTACACTGTGCCGAACCATGGTTGAGAATTCTTTCGGATGAGAATTTGCCAGCACTGAAATCGCACCGACAGCCCCAATGCTGATGAGCGCGGAGGTAAGCAAA
This sequence comes from Cytophagaceae bacterium, assembly GCA_947441055.1. Taxonomy (GTDB): domain Bacteria; phylum Bacteroidota; class Bacteroidia; order Cytophagales; family Flexibacteraceae; genus CAMDMI01. The sequence continues at coordinate 21,431 of CANETC010000029.1, forward strand.
TCATCTCCTGAAATCAGCAGAAAATCATCTGGCTTTCCTGCAGAAATGGCCATGCACTGCTCTACATTTCCAGAGGCTTCTTTGATGCCAATGATGTTGGAATGAGTTGCCAGTTTTAAAGTTGTGGCGGCAGACATGTTGCTGCCAGTTCGGCCCGGAACATTGTAAAGAATTACAGGCAAAGACGCTGCAGAGGCAAGTGCCTCATAATGCGCTTGGATGCCTGCCTGTGATGGTTTGTTGTAATAGGGAGATACCGAAAGTATGGCATCTACGCCTTGCCAGTCAATCAATTTTAGGTCGTCGATCAGGCGGGAAGTATTGTTTCCACCATGACCCAAAACCAAACGTTTTCTGCCATTGTTTTGGGCGCGAACAACCGACAAAACCTCAGCTTTTTCTGATGCAGAAAGGGTTGCTGACTCGCCTGTGGTTCCCAAAACCACCAGGTAATCCACGCCTCCGCTGATGCAATGCTCGGTGAGCTTTTCCAAAGATTCAAAATCCACGCGGCCATCGGCCAGAAATGGGGTTACCAGGGCAACGCCTGTTCCACGGAAATTAGCCATTGTTTTTAAGAAGCTTGGTGTAATTGATCATTTGTTGAACTGTGTGCGAAACATCTTGCCAGTCGGGATTGTCCACCATCAGCTCAAACAAATTGGTGCGCGATTCATGAAAAAGGCCTACACGGCAATTTGCCTTGGTTTTATTTAAGATGATGTTGAAAACCGGCTGCGGTTCAGATTCAATGCAAAAAAGGTAATCAAACTGTGTGTCCAGAAACTGGGCAATCTTAGGAGATGTTATTTCGCCAAGCCAGTTGATGTCGGTCTTACGGAAATAATCGATGTAAAATCGGTAATGGTGGCTGTGTGTATGGTCCAGATAAGTCATGATTTTGAGCTTCTTATGGTCTTGCTCGAGTTTCTTGATAAACTGCGCAAGCGGCTCTGGATCAACATCCTCGGTGAGGTGAAATAAAATGCCAATCTGGTTTACCTGGTGATAGTTCACCGTATTCCGCTCATGAACATCTGTTGCTTTTCTGGCTTCTTCACAGCGCCTAGCCAGCATAAAATCCCGAGACCATTCCTTTACCATATTGATTGCAAATCTACCAAATCCATGTTGGTCAATACTAAAAGTTATCTGCTTTATGGGCAATTTCGCGGCGAGAAAAATTACCATGCAGCAAACTGACTTTCCTTTTACAATCCCGGAAAATCCGGAAGCCCATATCCGACACTTTTTTGAAAACCATCATTACTCCTCGGTGTGGGTTTTGTGCGACCGAAATACCCATCGGCATTGCCTGCCTGTGATCAAATCATTTCTCCCCGCCTCCATCAAAATTATTGGCATTGCGGCCGGAGAAGAATCTAAAAGCATTGAATCCTGTCAGAAAATCTGGGCAGAACTTAGTCAAAAAAAATCTGAGCGCAGTACATTATTGATTTGTCTTGGGGGTGGAATGGTTTGTGATTTGGGCGCATTTGCAGCATCGGTTTACAAACGCGGAATCGATTTTGTTTTGGTACCGACCAGTTTGCTCGCCATGTCGGATGCTTGTTTGGGTGGAAAAACCGGCATCGATTTGGACGGATTTAAGAACCAATTGGGCACTTTTTCGCTGCCTAAAGACATCTGGGTTTTGCCTGATTTTTTAAAAACGCTGCCTGAATACGAATTGCTTTCCGGAATGGCAGAAATTGTAAAACATGGACTTTGTGGAAATGCCGGATCTTGGAACAATTTACGCAAGACTGATGTGCGTCGGCAGAACTGGCCAAGGCTTCTTTCCGAAAGTTTGAGTTTCAAAGCCGGAATTGTGGCCGAAGACCCCAAAGAAAAATCTACCAGAAAAATTTTGAATGCGGGTCATACTGTTGGACACGCGCTTGAAAGCTATTTCCTCAGCATTGGAAATCCGCAGTCCCATGGATTTTGTGTGGCAGCCGGACTGGTTGTAGAAGGCCGAATTGCTCTGGAACATGGGCTTTTGAGCGAGGCCGAGCTCATTCAGGTGGAAGAGTTTGTTTACGCCACATTCGGAGTTCTCCCTTTCTCAAAATCCGACATACCCAAAATTGCGGCTTTTTGTAAACAGGATAAAAAGAACAAGGATGGAAAAGTCTTGGCGGCACTTTACGGGCCAATTGGTCAATGTCAAATCGATAGAGAAATCAATGATAAGGAAATCCGAAATGCCCTGAGATACTACCTCGGCAACTGAACCGGAAACCGAGAAACCTTATTTTCGACCCGCAAAAAGTAGATACCTGGTGCAAGTTTGTCTATTGGTAAATGGATTTTTTCTTGCCCAGTTTCAGCATTGAAATCGATGAAAACCCGACCGAAGGCATCATAGATTTGAATGGAAATCGGATGTTTTAAGGTGTTTTTGAAAACCACTTTCCCTTCAGCCTGGAAAAATGAAAACGAATCCGATTCAACCTTTCCGGGTTGAATTCCCACAATCACAAGATCAGGATCAATTCCCCGCTCGAGAAAATGCTGCCGGATGGCGACAGAATTCTGGCCTTGAAAAATGGCAGTGTCGGCGGCAAGCAAAAGCCGAGCTGCCTTGGGCATGTTCAGGTTTGGGATCAGTCCCGGAAGTGCGGAAAGCAACAATTGGTGTGTGACAGCACGGCCACGGCTTTCTTCGATTTTGGTCAGGACTGAACAGAAAATTTCGCCATCGGCATAAATGCCACCGCTCAGGTCATTGGGATAAATTTTGGAAGAAACCAGACTCCTGCCTGCCCAAAACTCATTGTTGCCATCCCAGCGGAAAATCCGGTTGGGTAAATAATCTGAAAATGACCGCAGGTAAGAGCCAGCCATATAATCGCAA
>CANETC010000030.1 GCA_947441055.1 Cytophagaceae bacterium
CAACCGCATAATCGGTAGTGCCGCCGCCGGGAGGTGTTTTGTAACTGATAAGTCCCGGGTAACGGATGCTTCGTACATCCAATCCGTAATTCTTGAAATAATAATCTGCCAGCCTTTCATCCACAAGCTTTGTAATGCCATAAACTGTGGAAGGATCGGTGATGGTGTGCTGCGGAGTTGATTCGCGAGGCGTATTCGGACCGAATACTGCGATTGAACTTGGCGCATAAACCTTTTTTACCATTCCACCAGAATCTCTTGCAACATCCAGCACATGCATATGACCAGCAATGTTCACATCCCAGGCAAGCGTGGGATTTTTTTCTGCAGCCGCAGATAGAATTGCAGCCAGGTGGTAAATCTGGGTCGGTTTAATTCTGACAACAGCATCAGTAAGTGCCTTTTTATCAAGGACATTTAATACCTTAAAAGGACCGGCAGGAAATGCTTCGTTTTTTGGTTCAAATAAATCACTTGCAACCACGGCAGACTCACCGTATAAATCTCTTAATCCTGCTACCAATTCGGTGCCAAGCTGCCCACAGGAGCCGGTCACTAGGATTTTCTCTTTCATATTTTCTTGGTGTATGGGCTGCAAATTAAACAGGCAAATGGCTTTATTGCTATTTATTTGGCACCTTTCCTCAGGAAAGTAAAAGCGGAATTTTCCTAAATAGCATCCGATATGATAGTTGCCTCTTGTCCGGTAAACCAAACGCCCCTAGATTGGGACGGAAATGTTGATAGAATTCTGAAGGCCACAAACCAAGCCAGAGAAAAAGGAGCCAGACTTCTCCTTTTCCCTGAACTCTGTTTAAGTGGCTATGGTTGTGAGGATTACTTCCTGATGCCATGGCTTTATGAGGAAGCCTTTATCCGATTGGAAAGAGATATTGTTCCTGCATCAACCGGCATTTTACTGGCAGTTGGTGTCCCTGTTTCGTTTCAGGGTTTTCATTACAACACATTGGCAATTTGCATCGATGGCAGGCTGCATGGTTTGTATGCCAAACAAATCCTGGCCAACGAAGGTGTATTTTATGAAAGTCGCTGGTTTAAGCCATGGCCTTCAAATTCAACAAAAGAACTGCCCGGAAAACCTGGGGTTTTGATAGGGGATTTTACGGTCAATTTCAATGGAATGAAGGTTGGCTTTGAAATCTGTGAAGACGCCTGGCACCCGGACGAAAGGCCAGCAGTAATAGGCGCCGCCCGATTCGCCGACTTGATTATCAATGCTTCCGCCTCCAATTTTGCGCGGGGAAAACTGGCTGACCGCCACCATGTGGTTGAAACCCTTGAAGGCCGGAACGATGCCTGGTATTTATACGCAAACCTTCTGGGGAACGAATCTGGAAACCTGATTTTTGATGGGGAGGTGATCCTGGGAAAAGCTGGTAAGGTCCTTGCCTCCTCTCCCATTCTAAGCATGGAAGAATACCGGGTTGAGGTATTTGAACTCGACGAAAAAAGAACAAACTGGCCCGGGCCTTTGCAAGAGGAATCCGACTTTGAAGAGTTTACTGCGGCAGTTTGCCTCGGCTTAAAAGATTATCTTCGAAAATCAAGAAGCCAAGGATTTACAATTTCACTTTCCGGCGGAGCAGACTCTTCTGTTTGCGCAGTACTGGTTGCCGAAATGCTCAAAAGAGGCATCAAAAATCTTGGCAAAATTGAATTGGAACGTCAGCTTGGATTTGAATTGGGTGATGATCCACATCCAATTTCCAAACTTCTAAGCTGTGCGTATCAGGCTTGCGAAAATTCAGGAAGCACTACTTTAAATGCGGCAGAAAAACTGGCTTCAGAACTTGGTGCTGAATTCCATTACTGGGATTTACGCGAATTGGTGCAGGACTACACATCCATAATCGAGAATAGCACCCAGCAAAAACTGGATTGGAAAACAGACGACCTTTGCCTTCAGAATATTCAGGCAAGGACCAGAGCACCCGGAATTTGGATGCTGGCAAATGTCCGCAAACACCTGCTTATTTCCACAAGCAACCGAAGCGAAGGCGATGTAGGTTACTGTACAATGGATGGTGATACAGCAGGATGTCTGGCTCCGATCGCCGGAGTAAGTAAGCATTTTATCAGGCAGTGGCTGGTTTGGGCAAAGGAAAACCTCGGCATCGAGTCTCTCGAACTTGTAATTTCTCAAGCACCAACAGCAGAATTAAGACCCACTGCCCAAACCGATGAAGGCGACCTGATGCCCTATGACTTGCTCCTCGAAATAGAGGAACTCTTTCTTCTGGAAAAAGTATCTCCGTCCAGGATTGCGGAAATACTTTCTTATAGAAGGTCCGAAAGTCTGGAATACCTGCAAAATTGTACTTCAAAGTTTATTTCGATGTGGAAACGAAACCAATGGAAACGAGAAAGACTTGCCCCGTCCTTTCACCTCGATAATTTCAACATTGTACCAAGAAGTATGGGCCGTTTTCCAATTTTCTCAGCCTGATTTATGGAAGAAATTTACCGAGTTGGGATTTACAGCGACACACACGGCTGGCTCGATCCAAGACTCATTCAGGATTTTGAGGATTGTAAAGAAGTCTGGCACGCGGGTGATGCCGGAAATGTGGGCGTTTTCGAACCTTGGCTTTCAAAAGGAAATCTTCGTGCTGTTTATGGAAATATTGATGGGAATGAAGTTCGAAAGATTACTCCTGAATACTCCTTTTTTCATGTTCAGGGATTTCCAATTCTCATCATCCACATTGCTGGAAAGCATCCCCGTTACAGCCCTGAAGCTGCCAAACTTATCAAAAGCCTTAAACCCCGAATGCTGGTTTGCGGCCACTCACACATTTGCAGAGTAGTACAGGAAGGAGGAATTCTTTATGTCAATCCCGGAGCAGCTGGAGTCCATGGCTTTCACAAGGAAAGAACGGCCTTGAAAATTGGATTTCGCGATGGAACACCCGTAGAACTTCAGGTACTTGAACTTGGGCCAAAAGCCGCTGGACTCAGCGTTTGACAAAAACAAGCACAATGGAAATCAAAACCATCACCCCGATGGCAATATTGTACCAAATCAGGTTTTTGGACTTCCGTTCTTCAAGGCTAACCTCCTTATGATCAACCTTATCAATCAAAGAATAAAACGAGTCTTCCGACCTTGCACTGTTTCTGGCTGAAGCAGTTTTGCCTTTCACCACATTCAGAATTGTCTTAGGTCTTAAGGTATCAAACTGACCGGTTTTTACATTGAAATAAACCCAGAACAAGGCCTTTCCAATTTCAGCATTGCCTTGTTCTTTGGGTACAAGCAGGTACGAAAAAACCTTCGAACCAGTAACCCTTCCCGCAGCCCTCTGAATGTTTTGCTGCGTGTTGGGCGGATAAATATCCATCAAACCAGACTTTAAAGCAGATGGCTCCTGAATGTAACTAATATTGCCTTCGCCTTTAACCGTAAAATCATAGCCAATTCCCTGGTTAATCACGACCTTGGTTTTCGCTGGTTTTTCCTCGAGAACAAATGAACCTACTGCCGTATTTCCTTTCATCGGATGATTGGGAAGGTCTTTTACCTTGATGCTAAATGCCTTAGAAGAAAACGGCCGGATTTCCTCTTTACCCCTGGCCCCGAAAAAACCATTGGATGCAAGGGCCATCATATTCATTTTCATCGCTGGCACCATGATTTTGCCTGGAGATTGTGGAAAAAGTGTGGACTGATAAATCCGGTATTCGGTATATCCTTTTTTGCCAATCTTGAGTTTACGCTGTTCAATTTCTTCAATGCCAAAATTCTCCTCCCAGCAATTTCTGGGTTTTATTTTGCGAACAATTTCGGACAACTGATTGCCGACATCGTAAAAACTAAGTTCTGCCTGATTCTCATCCGAAACGAGAAATGAGATGGTGAGCGTAAAGCCCTCTCCCGCCCAAATCTCCTCCTTATCGGATTTAATACTAAAAAAAGCATCGGCTTTGGCTTCAGATTGGTTTTTTGTCTTGCCGAAAAAATCCTCAAAAGGATCATATCCAAAAGGATTTGATGAATATGGATCAGAATTCCGTTTATCAACGGCTGGTCCAACTATGATTTTTGCACCCGCTGATTTCAGAACCTGTCCATTCACTTTTATGCTGAATGGCGGAAGTAAAAATGTCCCCTGCTTTTGGGGCATGTAGTTCTGAATGATGCTGTATTCCTGACTCACCTTTCCATTAAAACTTCTCATGGAAGAGGATGACGAAGTACCTGCTTTGGCAAATCCGGGAATGTTGGGAAAATTCCCATAATCATCCAGGCTTGCATCTTGTGCATTCAGGGTAATTGAATAAATCTCGTTTACACCAAGCTTGGGATTGCCAAGGGTAATGCTGAATTTTTGAGCATACCCAAAACCTGAGAACAGGAACATGAATGCAACCACAACAAAAGCCCTGATGGAATCAGGTCTTTTTAGAACAGGAAAAATCAAGTTGCAATTGGCAGACATATACGAATGCGAAATTGAACAATCTTAGCCGAACAATTGACATTTCCCATTGAAGATTGGATTAGATCACAAGCATTTTGCATTCATCATTTCACAGAAAAAATACAAAGTTCAAATGCTGGAATACTTCAAAGTGATTCTCCAAAAAGTAAGTTTCGACCATTACCTTTTTGAAAAAGAATTAAAAAAAGCAATCGGAAGGCTGATTTCGGCAGAACTCAAAGAACTCAGGGATTGGTGCTTCACACAATTTTCACCCCAATTTGATGTGGTACTGAAAGATTGTTTTCAGGGCATCAGACTTCCGGAGCGAGGTAGGGAATAATCCTTTCCTCCAGCGCTTCGTAGGGAAGAAACCCATTTGAAATGCCAAATAGTTTCCCATCCGGTGTCTCCACAAGGCAGGCTGGGAAACCACGAATTTTCCAGTTTTGTGCCTGCGCAAATTCAAGAACACTTTCCTGACTGATGCCCGCCGACTTAAGTGAATTCATGGCCTCCTTTTCATCAATTCCCCGGCTTGTAAAAATTGGCAAGTAGGCCTCATAATTGACCGGATCTATTCCATCCCGGTATATCAATTGTTGAATTTCATGCGAAGCCTGAACCGTTTCTTTTGGTCGAAGTGATTTTAGAACGGTGAGCACATTGGAAGGCTCGAGAGAACTGAAAGTAGCCTTACCCTCGGGAAGTGTTTTCTCCAGAAAGCTCGGACCAAATTTTACACTTGTATGCTGTTCAACCGTCTGATATGCTTTTGAAATGAAAGTTGCCATGTTTGATAATGGCCCGACTGAAGCACCCGTTATCATTCCTCCGGAAATGACATCAAAATTAATTCGGTTTGAATATGCTTCTGAAAGACGAATCAGAACTGGTCCAAAACCATAACACCAGCCGCAAAGCGGATCATAAACCGTTATTAAGGTACACTTTTTCACTTTTCCTGAGGTTCAAATGCGTCGAGCGCTGTTTGGATTGCTTGTAAAATTTCAGGCCGACCGAGGCCCGTATTGGCTGAGCTAATGATAATTGGTGGCAACTCTTCCCACTCTTTCAGGAGTTCTTCTGAAAATGCAGCAACCGTAAGCTGAGTCTTTGCTGCCGATTGCTTATCTGCTTTTGTAAAGACAAGGGTAATTGGGATTTGATTCTTTCCGGCGAAGGACACAAACTCCAGATCCGATTTTTGAGGTGGAATCCGGCTATCGATCAAAATGAAAAGTGCCATTAAGGTTTTCCTTTTCAGCAAATAATCGCGGACCATTTTCTCCCACTTGTTGCGCTCAACACGGGAAACCCTGGCATATCCATAACCTGGAAGGTCAACCATATACCAGGAATCGCGGATAAGAAAATGATTAATTACCTGCGTTTTTCCAGGAGTGGAAGATGTTTTTGCAGCACCAGGCGCTTCCAAAATGGCGTTGATTAAGGAAGATTTCCCAACATTGGACCTTCCAATAAAGGCCACTTCCGGCATATCCGGCTCAGGGCACATTTTCCAGTCGGTGCTTGACTTTATAAACTTGTGTTTCATTTACTCTTGCAAAGATGCAGTAAGACAAGCGAATTTCCCCAAATCGAAAAGAATTCACAGCCTATTGCGAATCAACTTTGAATTCCCCTTTCCAAATGACACATTTGCAAATATTAGCCCGAAGTATAAATATCTGTACTTAATGCAGCAAATCTTGAATTTCAAAGCAGTCATCCTGCTTTTTGCCTTTCTAAACCTCATTTCAGCAGGCGGAGTAAATGCGCAGGAACTTATTTCTGAAGCTGATTTACTCACAAGCCAGGGAGATGTCCTCTATTACAAAGAAGGAAAAAAAGAGCTGGCGCTCAATAAATACCGAGAAGCTCTGGATAAAAATCCGGAAAATCTGAAAGCGAATTACATGGCTGGCCTTTGCTATATTCAATCTTTTAGAAAGTCTCTTTCTCTCGTTTATTTTTTAAAAGTTTACGACAAGAATCAATCCTTCAATACCGAAGTAAAAACCAATTCTGATCTTTTTCCAGACCTTGAATTTTTAATAGCAAAGGCTTACCAATCAGGGAACAACTTCAAAAGAGCTTCGGAATTTTATGAAAAATTTGAAAAATCCCTGAAGGCAAATACCGCAAGCAGATTTGCATTGTTACACAAAGGAGAGGCCGTTCGTGCTGCAAGCCGCAAAAAAAATGAGTGCCTCGTTGCCGAGGACCTTTTGAAATTCCCAATTGAGCGGTTTGTAGAAAATCAGAAAACACTCAACAGCGCATATCCGGATTATGGTCCGGTCTTAAGTTCTGACAATAAAACCTTGTATTTTACTTCAAGAAGACCCGGAGGACCATCGTCGACACTCGATGAAGACCTTCACTTTTATGAAGACATTTACATTAGTTCAAAAAATGATAGTGGCATTTGGGATGCGCCAAAACCAGTAACGGCACTCAATACAGTTGGACACGAGTCTGTTGCCGGAATTTCACAGGATGGACAAACCCTGTTTCTTTCGAAAGGCGACAACAATGGAGATCTTTACACATGCACTTCCACCGGAAAAGATCAATGGGAAAATCCGGTAACACTTGGAAATAAAATAAACAGCCCATACCGGGAAACGGCCTGTTTCCAAACTGCTGATGGCAAACAATTGTATTTTACCAGCGACAGACCAGGCGGACTTGGTGGTTTAGACATTTACATGAGTCGCAAACGCAGCAATGGAAAATGGGGTGTGCCTGTAAATCTTGGGACAAAATTAAACTCCCCAGCCGACGAAGATTCGCCCTGCTTGACAAAGGATGGTAAATTCCTGATTTATAGTTCAAAAGGAAGTATATCCATGGGTGGATATGATTTTCTGATTGCCCCCATGGATTCAACAGGCCTTCCAAAAGGGCCATCACGGAACTTTGGTTATCCGGCAAATTCATCGGATGACGACAATACATTTTTTCCTGAAGACAGCTTGAATCAAGGTTATTTCACATCATATCGTGAAAATGGGATGGGCGACCTTGACATTTATCACTTGCAAAAAGATCGCCCACTTTCTGATTCAATTTTGAAGGACATGAGTGAATTCAAGGATCTTGCGGCAAAAAACACACCTTTACTTGAAGATCGACTGAATGAATTTTCAAAAGATTCCAGTGTTACACAAGCATACGAGGCTGATTTAGCCGCGGTTTTAGACAGCACTCTCGCCAATAAAGGCCAGGAAAACAACCATGGCGGAATCCTACCTGAAGAATACAGCTATCCCGGGAATTCACAGGCCTATTATAAGTATGATCCCAAAAAAGACCTTGTTCCAAGCAGCAGACAAAACAGAGAAACCGCCATTCGAATTTTAGTGCTTGACACAGAAAGCAAGCTCCCGCTCGATGCCGATGTTTTATTCACGGTAAAAAAGACGAATGAAATCATTCATCCCCGACGAATCCGAAATGGCGTTTATGAAATCGCCTTACAAAACCAGCGAAATGTGGAGTTAATGGCATCTATTGACAAGAATGGATACTATTTCAAAAATATCAGAATACTCGCTCCTGCAGCAGGGAGAGAAACCTCAATCATCATTTCACGGAATGTAGAACTTCGCAGACATCTACTTAACCGACCACGAATTCTTCGGAATGTCTTTTTCGACTTTGACCAAGCCATTGTAAAGTCTGAATCTTTTCCAGAATTGGATATGCTTGTGAATACACTGAATTCCGACCCGAAAATGATCATTGAAGTTGCAGGTCACGCTGACTTTGTTGGCGACGAATCCTACAACTACAATCTATCTCTGGAAAGGGCTAAAAATGTTCTGCAGTATTTAGTTGAAAAAGGAATCGACAAAGCCAGACTTCGACCAAGAGGCTATGGGGAAAATATCCCGGTTCCCGGAACGGATGACAGTGACGAAGGCAGAGCCAGAAACAGGCGAACAGAGTTTACAATTATCGCCCGGTAATGCACTCTATTTTACCTTAAGTAAATCTGCTTTAGCTCCTTAAATTTTTCATGCTTGAGCACTTTTTTGATGCCCGGCATTTTTTTGATTTGAGCGAATTCAAGTTTTTTCACCAGCAAAGCTTGTTCAAAAGATTTCATGGAAGCCCCAATTTCACCACGCTGAAACTCACAAATACCCAATCCGAAATTTGCCCTTGGGTTGTACCTGTCAAAGGCAAGGGCTTTGGTAAAATTTGATTCAGCTTTGTTGAAATCTTCAAATTCAAGGAATAAGTACCCAAGTTCAATCCGGAAAGGAGCCAATGCCAACGAAGTATCAATTTTCAAACCTTCATCCAAGTCAGCCATTGCATCCTTTTTATTATCGGCTCTTAAATTACTCATGCCACGAAATAAATAGGCTTCTGGTCTGTCGCGATTTTCGTTGATGGCTGCGGTAAAAAATCTCAAAGCTTTTTCAGGCTTTCCAATTTTCTCATAAGAATTCCCCACCTCGTTGTTGCACTCGTATTTGCTATAACCATATTGAATGGCGGAGGAAAAATCATCTATGGCCTTGTCAAAACGGTTATAGGCCTTGTTAACTTTTCCCTTATAGAAGTATGCCTCAGCAAGACCTGATTCATAGCGAATTGCCTCCTCCAGATCTTGACTTGCCCGGACATAACTTTCTTTCCTGAAATGACAAATTCCCCGTTGAAGGTATGCCCTAGCGAAATCGGACTTCAATTTGATTGCTTCACCAAACCAGAACATGGCAGAATCATATTTCTGCATATTGGTGAATGCCTCGCCAATACCAACACATGCATCCAGGTTTTTTCGATCTAGTCTTCTGGCCGCATAAAATGGATTCAGTGCAGCCTCAAACTCCTTCGTTGATAAAAGCAATTCCCCCTTTTTTAAGTATGCAGGCAAGAAATCTTCTTTCACAAAAATTGCCTGATCTACGGCCTTAATCGCATCATTCATCCTTTTTTGCCGAACATGAAGGCCCGCCAACTGCATATAAACCCCTGGCCATGCAGGCCTTAAAGCGATGGACTTTCGAAGCATAGCAAATGCATTTTCTGCGGCATCCTGCTTTTCCAATTGCTCCGCTTGTTTTTCACAGGCTTCGGCCAATTCATCGAGATCTTTTAAATAACCCTGAGCAAGACCCAATCTTCTCGCCTTCAGAATAGACTGTGCTGCTGGTTTTTCTTCCCCTTGTTCCAACAAGGCCAATCCTTTTATAAAATGGCTATTGGCAAAAGATGGCTTCAGTGAAATGGCTTTTTCTGTAAGGCCTATGGCTTCAGAATAGTTTTTCTGAATCCGAAGTACATCTGCTTTTCCACACAAATAGGCTGCCTGATTTGCATCTGCCTTGAGGGCTTTATCATATTCCAGCAAAGCTGTTTCATAATCCTTACTTGCTGCCAAAGCCTGCCCTTTCAGAAAATGAAATTCCGGAAAATTCGGATCCACAGAAATGAGCACCGTATAATCAGCAATGGCCAAGGGCAAGTTTTTTTCCTTTTCCCAAAAAGCAGCTCGCACAAGCAAGGCACCCTTAAAGCCTGGATCCAGAGAAATTGCCTTGTTTAAATCAGAAATACCTTTTTTTCTATCTCCAATATGGAGATAGCATTTAGCCCTTTCAAAATAAAAATCCGGATTATCCTTATTTGAATTGGCCTCGTTGCTGAAAGCCTTCAGTGCCATCTTTTTATTACCGGACATATACATCGAACGGATTTCAGCCCTTCGGCGTAAAACGCCTTCGCAGATGAGCATTTTTTCTTTCAGCCCCGCATCATCCGGAAAAAGGTGCAGCGCAATTTGATAGGATTGAATGGCAGATTCATAATCGCGAAGCTTCTTTTTTAGGTCACCTTCTACCACTTTCTCGTTGAAAATATCTTGAGGCTGCCTGTTGCTTGAAACCAGAAGCTGCCCTAGTTCCCGAATCCTATTTCTTGGATAAATTTCAAATGGCTTTAAGGTTCTGGCCTCCGTATATACTTCAATGGCTTCCGGAAACATTTTAGCCAACAGAAGTGAATCGGCTTTTTCAATTGCAGCCAGATATTGATTTTCCTTTTTCTTTTGATTTTCGGACAACAATAATTTACCCTTAACTGCCTCAGCATAAAGAGAGTCGTATTCTTTTTGAAGTTTGAACCGCACTTCAACCTGGGTAGAATCCAACACACCATTTGAATTTAAAGGCATTTTGTTCTTTTTCTCCTTCACGAATGGGTGATATTCTTCTTCAAATGCAGCCTCTGAAATCAAACTCCCATCAGACTTCCTGTCTCTGTAAAAGGAAATTCCGACAATTGAAACCTGCCATTTCCCATCAATTTGCTCAAGCCTTAGAGTCGCTACCCGCTTTCTTGCCGGATAATCTTCATCAAAATCCTTGTGTCGCTCTCTGTACCTAGCCAGAAAATACACCTTTAAAAACAAATACTCTTTGCGGGAAAATCCACTGAGACGGAGGTCTGAAAAAGTGATGGATTTTCCATCCATGCTCTTGTTGTAAAAAAAATGCCAGTCGTTGAGATACTTGCTCAAACTCACATCTTTTTGAAACATCGTATCAGCCCGAATGGCGTAGATATCATCTTCCAGAGTAACAAGGGAATCAAAAAACAAATGCTCCTGAAACATCTGGCCAATGCAATCCTGCACATCCTCTGAGCTCGTTCCTTTCTGAGTAATAAAGTTGAGCCAGTCTGCCAAGTTTTGAATTCTTTGCACAGCCATATTGCGCAATTCCTCCTGCTCTTCCTTTGAAATATCTTCCGGTTTTTGGGCAAAGACCGACAAATCAAAGCCCAGCAACAGGCTGAGAACCAAACTAAACCTAAGAAAAATTCTAATGGTCACAGAAAAGGTTGTTTTTTAGGTAATCGGCTTTTTCTGACTGGGTTCTTTTGGAAAGAGATTGAATCAGCCAACCTGAATTTTTGCCTGGCCGGCGGTATTCTTTTACTGTAAAAAGCCAGTTATCGATAGAAAGGAAATGGTAAGTAATGCTGGAAATCTGTTCAAAAACAATGTCCCCGGAAGCAAGCGCCGCGAGATAATTGTTTAAATGGCTTTCTTTAAAATCTTCACTCAAATAGTTTTTAAGAAAAACCTTGTCTTCCATCGCTTTCCGCAGCCCGATAAAATCGGTTGCGTGGCTGATTGGATTGAGGAATTTCTTCGAATCAATTCGGTTTGAAAAATCCAGAAAAGGAGCTCTGGCACCACAAATTACCCACTTTGCTGCACCTGTTCGGTCCGACACAAAAACCTGCAAAGTAATGTTCACTTTTTTCGGAACGCCCTTATACTTCACCAGACATTCTGCCTGCGCAAACCAGGTGTTTGAATAAAAATCCAAAAACTTTTCACCCTTCTGGTCCAGCACATAATTTGAAAATTCAAGGGCATCTTCCTTGCTCCATAGTGGATCGTCATAATTGAAAAGTGTCCGAATCAAATCCAACCGGGTAAGTTTCTTTTTGGGAAACTTTTCCTCCATGTATTGCCGGATGAGTGTGTACTGGTCGTTGTTAAAACGTTCAATAAACTCGTCTATGGTCTTCACCTCAAAGGCAAATTCTACATTTTGAAATGGTCCGATTTTGTTATTCAGGCCTTGCCCTTGTGCTTTCCCCAATAGAAGAAAAACAAGGAATCCTGCACAAAAAATTCTCATGGAAATCAGCTTTTACTTTCCGAAATTCCAATATTATTCAAGAAAACATCCCAGAGTTCCAGTGATTCACCGTCCACTTCTTTCCTATAGGTTTTCAAAACAACCTCAATGTTCTTAGTGGTTACATCAGCAAAAACAGGCTTATTGTCAACGAAACCCGTAAACTTCTGCTGAATTGAAATCACACCGTAATAATTGCCATCGGGTCCTTTGCGCAAATTCGAGACATAGGAAATGTCTGACCATGCAATCAAAACTTTAGAATACTTAAGCAAGCGAAGTTTGGTGAGGTAATTGCGGATAAACTCCTGCTTCCTTTCCCCATTCGGCCGCTTGGTTTCTACGATGGAAGAATCACTCAAAAACAAAGCCACTGCCTGATCAACCACTTTCGAAGCCACTGCTGCCTCTGTAGATTTATTGGCAATCAGGTTTAGATATTTACCCAAATCATCTACTTTCTGCAGTCCTTTTTTCTGCAATTGCTCCTGGCTTGCACGGTCTAATGCCAGCCTTCCCTCAAATGCTTTTTTCGGCTCTTCCTTTTTTGACTGATATTTTCCCAGAAACTCCAGGGGAGCCTGCATCTGTTTTTTTCTTAAGATTCCAGCAATCACCGTTGGGCTGGAGCCCAGAAATTGTTTTTTCCCATTTGCAAAAAGAATGGCTTGTACCTCAGACTTGGGAATAGAAAAGTCCTTTTTTCCTGAATCTCCCATTGCCGAAACTTTCAGAATTTCAGACTCAGCATTTTCAATGACGCATTCAACAATGCGCTCATCCTTGGTGAGAATCCAGTCTTCAGAATGGCGATTTTCAATCGGCCCTTCCAGTCCTTTATACTCTGAAGGTAGTGTGAGAAATGAGCCATTTTCAAACATAATAAGCTCAAGATCCGACTTGAGGATTTTCTCAGATTTTGCATCAACGGAAGGCTGGATTTCGACTTTATCCTGGCTGATTGACACCACCTTGCCAATTTTTTTGCTGTTGTTTTTTAAATACATCACATCTTCCTGTGCATGCAATTGTTGGATAACTGCGCAGGCAAAAAGGAAAGCAATCGAAATAGGAATTTTAATATTCATTATATGAGTCAGTTTTTGGGTAATAAAACCAATTGAACTGCAATTTGGTTAATGGAAGGGAAAAACACAATTCGATTGCAGATTTGGCATAATTTTGTTTTATCAATTACAGGAAAGGTTCAACCGCCTTTCCCGGATGCAGGATTTTGTCTAATCTTGTCTTTTGGAAACAAGCAACCCTGATGGCAATTTTCCTTTTACTTCTGGCATTGGCATATCTGATTGGTAGTATTCCTACCGCAGTGTGGACAGGCAGAATTTTCTTCAAGACTGATGTTCGGACACAGGGTTCCGGAAACGCCGGTGCCACCAATACATTCCGCGTTCTAGGTAAAAAAGCGGGCACATTTGTTTTACTGTTTGATGTCTTTAAAGGCTGGTGCGGAACTTCCCTCACACTTATCGTTTTAGGCGGCGGCATTGTAAACCCGGACAATCTCCTTTTCTGGAAACTCATCTTCGGAATGGTTTCTGTTTTGGGTCATGTTTTTCCAGTCTTTGCTGGCTTTCGCGGAGGAAAAGGCGTTGCCACTTTATTGGGAATGGTTCTGAGCATTTCCTGGATGGCTGGGCTGGTTTGCCTTTGCAGCTTTCTGATATTATTTATCATCTGGCATTATGTTTCCGTTGGCTCCATGGTTGGCGGCCTAATTTTTTGCAGCCTGATGGCCTCCGGATTTTGTGGTCCTGCGGATAAACCTGCAATTTTGCTCTCTGTTCTAATGGCCATCATGGTGGTTTACACCCATCGGGGAAACATCCTGAAACTATTGGATGGCAACGAAAACAAGATGTACCTCTTCAAAAAGAAATCCTGACAAACTGAAATTATATCTCATGCAAACACCTTCTCAATACATCATCGACAACAAGCAAAGGTTCCTTGATGAACTTTTCGACCTACTTCGCATACCTTCCATTTCTGCGGATCCTTCATTTTCAGACAGCGTTCATAAAACCGCTGATTTTGTTGCTGAAAGTCTCCGCAAAGCAGGTGCCGACAATGTTGAAATCTGCCAAACAGCTGGCTATCCAATCGTGTATGCCGACAAAATAATTGACCCTTCCCTTCCTACTATTTTGGTCTATGGACATTATGATGTTCAGCCATCTGCTCCGGATGAACTTTGGGAAACACCAGCCTTTGAACCTGTAATCCGCAAAACAGAAATCCATCCGGAAGGGGCCATTTTCGCCCGTGGTTCTTGTGACGACAAAGGCCAAATGTATATGCATGTGAAGGCTTTTGAGGCCATGATGAAAACCAATAGTCTGAGTTGCAATGTGAAATTTATGATTGAAGGTGAAGAGGAAGTTGGCTCCGGCAACCTTGGACCATTTTGTATTGCCAACAAAGAAAAATTGAAGGCTGATGTAGTCCTCATTTCAGATACCAGCATGATTGCGAATGACATTCCTTCCATCGATGTGGGTCTTCGCGGACTTAGCTATGTGGAAGTGGAAGTTACAGGTCCGAACCGCGATCTTCACTCTGGTGTTTATGGTGGCGCAGTTGCCAATCCGATCAACATCCTGGCAAAGATGATTGCATCCATGCATGACGAAAACAACCACATCACCATCCCAGGTTTCTACGAAAAGGTGGCTGAGCTTTCTGCCGCAGAAAGAAGTGACCTGAACCTGGCACCATTCGACCACGAAGCCTATAAAAAGGACTTGAATGTCGGAGATACCTGGGGTGAAAAAGGATATACCGTTATTGAAAAAACCGGCATCCGCCCAACTTTGGATGTGAATGGAATCTGGGGAGGTTACACCGGGGAAGGTTCTAAAACTGTACTTCCTTCAAAAGCATTTGCAAAAATTTCTATGCGCCTGGTTCCGAATCAAAGCTCAGATGAAATTACCGCCCTGTTTAAAAAGCATTTTGAAAGCATTGCCCCTTCTTCCGTAAAAGTGGAAGTAAAACCACACCACGGTGGCGAGCCTGTAGTAACTCCAACAGATTCGAAAGAATACAAGGCAGCTGCAAGGGCAGTGAAAAGAGTTTTTGGCAAGGACCCAATCCCAACAAGAGGCGGTGGAAGCATTCCAATCGTGGCTTTGTTTAAAAAGGAACTAGGACTAAATTCTGTTCTGCTTGGCTTTGGTCTGGACAGCGATGCGCTTCACAGTCCGAATGAGCATTACGGCGTGGTCAATTATTTCAATGGAATCAACACAATTCCGTTGTTCTTTGAAGAATACGCAGCATCCTGATATGTCAGAAAAAAGCGGGGAATCCGGACTCATGCTCACCACCTTGGATGACCTGTCCAATTGGGCGCAGGCCTCAAGTTTATGGCCATTGAGTTTCGGGTTGGCCTGTTGTGCCATTGAAATGATGGGTTCCTATGCCAGCAGTTTTGACCTTGACCGCTTTGGGGTAATTCCCAGAGCTTCTCCAAGGCAGGCCGATGTGATGATTGTTTCAGGCACGGTTACATTCAAAATGGCCGACAGGGTAAAGCGGCTGTACGAACAAATGGCCGAACCCCGCTTTGTAATCAGCATGGGAAGTTGCAGCAATTGCGGCGGACCATATTGGGAGCATGGCTACCATGTGGTAAAAGGTGTGGACAGAATTATTCCGGTGGATGTCTATGTACCTGGTTGTCCGCCCAGGCCAGAAGCGCTTATTGGCGCAATCATCAAACTCCAGGAAAAAATCAGGAAAACCTCTGAAAATGGATAGTTCAATTGAACCACTATTTCTAGACCTGGCCCAAAAGACCGGGACAGATTTCACTGGATTTGACCAGACTTCCGGCTATTGGGAGTTTAAATCTGATGTAATCCATCTGCGAAGCCTTCTGGAAAACCTGTACATGGACAATTCCTTTTGGTGCGATTTTCTTCAATCCATTTCAGGCGAGCACAAACAGGCCCCGCTTGAAAGTATAGTGCTTCATTACCACCTTGAGAGCCTTACAAGAAGTTTAAAAATACATGTTGCCTGCAGCGAGAATATTGTGGAGGCCAGCATCAAACCCACTTTTCCAAGTGTTTCAGATCTTTGGAAAGCAGCAGACTGGCATGAAAGGGAAAGTGCTGAATTGTTTGGCATCCACTTTGAAGGCCATCCGGATTTACGAAAACTCTTGTTGCCAAACGACTGGCAAGGTTTTCCATTGAGGAAGGATTACCAGGCGCAGGAAAGGTACCATGGCTTGAAAATCAAATACGAAAAGTAAAGAAAGGTCTCGGCCTTCATTTTGTTTCGTGAAGACCATAATCTTGGCCGAAAAAAACCTATTCAACCCCTACAATCATCTGCCGCCTACTTGCTCTTCCTGATTTGCAATCAGGAAGCCAAACGCTGTTTTCTGTGGTATTAGTTCGGGATTGCAAATCCCGAACAGCGGGAAACGCAACCACTCTGGCGTGGCCGGTTTGAGTAGCCATAGGCTAAAAAATAGTCCGAACGAGGCCGGAGCCTCGCTCGATAATAGGTGAAAAGGGGGCGGGGCTCTGCCCCGTTCCAGCTATTAGGTGGCCTCCGGCCAATTTATGCACAAAAGCCTGATGCTTAGCAGTAAACCGAAGCACTTGCTCTTCATGATGTGCAATCAGGAAGCTAAACGCTTTTTTCGGTGCTACGAGTTCGGGATTTCAAATCCCGAACAGCGAGAATCAAACAGGCCAAAAAAATCTGCCGTAACAGAATCCAATACCCGCGCCCTGGATGGTAGGGACCCCGCCAAAGGCGAGGGTATGGCGCTTCAGCGACATACGAAACTCCCGAACAGCCAGAAATGGCGCCCCAATTATTCTTTTATCTCCAAACCCCGGCTTCGCATCAATGCGCCAGTCTGAGGATCTCTGCCGCGAAACTTGCGGTAAGCCTCGGCCTGATCGATTGTATTTCCCACCGAGAATACATGGTCGTACAACTTCTTCGCAACTTCCTTATCCCAAGCCTTGCCCGAAGATTCGGTAAATGCCTCCCATGCGTCTGCACTGATTACATCCGACCAGAGGTAAGAATAGTATCCTGCAGAATAGCCATCGCTGGAGAAAATATGTCCGAATTGCGGCGTGCGGTGGCGCATCACAATTTCTTCCGGCATGCCAAGCTCGGCAAGGGTTTCTCTTTCAAATGCATCCGGATCTATTTTCCTTGAGCCAGCAAGGTGAAGTTTCATGTCGACCAAAGCTGAGGCAGTGGCCTCGATGGTCTGAAATCCCTGATTGAACTTTGAGGCATTGTTAATTTTATCTACCAGACTCTGCGGAATCGGCTGACCCGTTTTGTAATGCAGTGCGAATTTCTGCAAAACTTCCGGCGTTGAAAGCCAGCGTTCCATTACCTGCGAAGGAAACTCCACATAGTCCTGCGCAACATTGGTACCCGAAAGACTCGGATAGGTCACATTTGAACACAATCCATGAAGTGCATGGCCAAATTCATGAAACATGGTTTCTGCATCATCCCAGGAAACAAGGACCGGCTCGCTTGGATTTCCTTTTATGAAATTAGAATTGTTGGACACAATGGTGGCAACTTCTTTTCCATCCATTCTGTATTGCTCGCGGTAAGCATTCATCCAAGCACCAGAACGCTTGCCCGGGCGGGCATAAGGATCAAAGTACCAAAGTCCGACCATGGCGCCAGTTCCCTTGCGGCTTATTTTCCAAACTTGCACATCAGAATGAAAAACAGGAACATCTTTCACTCTTGTAAAATCAAATCCAAACAATTCACCTGCAACCCAGAACATTCCTTCGCGCAATTTCTCCATCTGCAGATATTGCTTTACTTCATTCTGGTCGAGATCGTATTTGGCCTTGCGGACCTTTTCGGCATAATAGCGATAATCCCAAGCGGCTATTTTGATTCCAGCCTTTTCTTCGTCAGCAATCTGTTGCATTTCCGCAACTTCGGAACGCACGAGATTCAATGCCGGGCGCCAAACACTTTCCATCAGCGTCATGGCTTTCTCAGGCGTGCCGGCCATTGTGTTGGCTAGGCGCCAATGGGCGTGTGTCGGATAACCGAGAAGTTTCGATCTTTCTGCACGAAGTATCAGGATTTCAGTAATGATGGCATTGTTGTCGTGCTCGTCGCCATTGTCTCCGCGGTTGATAAAAAGGCGGAATGCTTTTTCACGCAGGTTACGGTTTGAAGAATAAGTTAGGAATGGATCGATGGAAGATCTGGTATTGGAAATAATCCAGGAATCCGGCTTGCCCTTGCTAACAGCAGCGCTTTTTGCAGCATCCTTTAAAGCCTGTGGAAGTCCTTCCAGTTCAAACTCATTTTTAAGTTCGAGAAATTGTCCGCCTTCATCTGCCAATTGATTCTGATTGAATTTTGTAAAATAGCCTGCCAGTTTCTGGTTGATTTCAGAAACTCTTGCCTTGGAATTTGCCGACATTTCAGCTCCATCCAACACAAAATTCATGTAGCGTCTCCAAACCAGTCTTTGTTGTTCGGCATTGAGTTTTTTTGTTTCTGGTGATTCGTAAACCGCTTTTACCCTTTTGAATAGTGCTTCATTTTGGGTAATTAGATCATTGAAGGCAGCCAATTTGGGCTCCATTTCAGCCTCGACTTTCTCAAATTCAGGGTTATTCAGGTTGGAGCTCCAGATGTCATATAAGGTTCGAACCCGGGACAAAGCCATGCCGCATTTTTCAAGTGCAACAATTGTATTTTCAAAACTTGGCTCCTTTTTAGAATTGGCAATGGCCTCAATTTCCATTTTCTTCAATGCCATTGCCCGTTCGAGCGCAGGTTTAAAATCTGCAATGCTAACCTTGTTGAAAGCGGGAACGCCGCCATATGGCCCTTTCCATTCATCCAGAATAGGGCTGGAAATACCTGTTTTCGGCATCGATTTGGGAATGGAATTTTTCTGCGCAGCAGAATCAAAAAGAACAGAACATAAAACGCTGCCCGTAAGCAACATGTGTTTAAATTTTATCATTTATTGAAAATTGAATTGGCTGGCACAATGCTACGAAAAATGGATTTGCAGCGCAATGGAATTCCTGAAAGCTGCCCAATTAATGGGGCATTAATAATGACAATATTAAAAGACTTGAAATCAAACCTGCGAAGTACATCGACATGGAAGACTGCAATCTTGCCTTCCTAACTGACTTTCGGTATCCGTCTGCGTAGGCCTTGTCGCTTCGAAAGCGGGTTGCCGCGGCTGTTGGCAGCGCAGTAACTTCCGGCTCTTTCAATGATTGATAAATCGGATATGGAATTCCGGCCATTAGTAGACCAGAAACATAACTTTTCATCATTACAGACCTCGGGAATTCATCGTTTTTGTCTCCAAAATTTCTTCCTTCCCAATACGATTGTAGGGCTTCTGCTTCTGGACCAAGATTTCCTTTACCAGTTTTTCCTTTTCGATAACAGCTACCATTGGCAAAACAAATGCTGTCGATGCGTTCCGATTTTTCTTTTTGAAAACTGCTGTCACCTTGCTCATTAATCTCCTGAAATCGAACCTCCTTTACATCGATTTTCTTTAATCGGGCAATTGAAAAAGTTGCGTCTCGGAAATAGAGGGTATCCTGGGCTTTTAAAGGAATTAAAGGCAGAAGAATAACGGCGAACAAAAGGAATGAACGAAAGATTCTGGACTTCATAATAATGTTCCAAAGTAGTTGAAATGTCTTAACTACTTCAGAAATCTTATTCCAAGCACATTCGGCAATTTCCGGAAAGTCTTATTGTCAAGTTTTTCCCATGTCTTCGAGACATAAGTTCCGATAAGATTAATTTCTCTGTCTGCCAGGCGAATATAAACAGAGGTTTCGGGCCCACCTTCCATATACAAAGCAGAATGGAGTCCCAAGTGAAGGTTTACAAGGAAATTTACCATTTCAGCATGTAGCATTGGTGACCTGCAAAAAGCCATAATCAGGTTATTGTCCTTATCTTCAGCCAGCACCAGCATGCTGCATTTTTGCTTCCTTTTTTCCCAGGAAATTGCCCTGCCCATACAATCGAGCATGCGCATCGCCTGAAAAATAGAATGGCTTGCATTTTTCAGTGAGTCGAATGGCTTGCATGTAAAATCCTCAATGGAAAAGGCACCGCTTTCTGAAATGCAAAATGCGCCACCTGCTTCGGTAT
Organism: Cytophagaceae bacterium; assembly: GCA_947441055.1. Classification (GTDB taxonomy): domain Bacteria; phylum Bacteroidota; class Bacteroidia; order Cytophagales; family Flexibacteraceae; genus CAMDMI01. The sequence goes on from CANETC010000030.1 coordinate 20,303, forward strand.
CAAATTTTGGCTGATTGATGTGCTTGCCCGCCTTCATAAAAGATCTGGCGGTTAATGGATTTTCCGGCAGATACATTCCGGCATTAAAAACAAGGTCAAATCCTTCTTTTTCGGCCCACTCTCTGGCGTCATAATCCACTTTTCCGCAACTTGAAGCGCATAAAAGCTGGCAATCAAAACAATCCTTGTTTAGTTTGAGAAGCGTGACTGCACTGTCATCTGCAAAAGTTTGGAATGGAAATGGAATTCGGGCCATTTGTAATCCGGATCGAAGCAATTCCCATTGAATTCCAGAAACTTGAGATGCTTGTCCATTTGCCTGAAAAACAATTAGCGCTGAAATGACAAGGCAAATTATCCTCACTTAAATTTCTTTTTTTGGTACGGAAAAAGTTCCTGCAGTTCACCTGAATAGTAAAACTGAGAAGCGATTGCCCCAAATGTGTATTCTGCTTCTTTGATTTTTATGAGCGCGCCACCAGGCAATGGATTTGCCTTTGGTTTAGAATTTGCAAATCCGATATTGAACAAAGTCGCTAAAATTTCAGGTCTTCTTTTAATGGAGAAACCACTCTTTTCCCATTGAATCATCACTTGCCGCAAAAACAATCCAGCATACATGTATGAGTAAAAATGGTCTTTGAAAGAAGTTAACCTTGAAATCCTTTCCGAACCTGGATCAGCGGATTTAAAATCCAAAAGCGCTTTGTATTCAGCTCCAGGATAATAAACAGACATTGAATCCTGAAGGTGCGCCTCGATGTCCATGGCCGTTTGTTCCTTGATGCCGGTAACGCCGAACGAAAACTGAGATTCAACAGAAAGAATTTTCAATGGTCCAATCCAACGCTTATAGGCTTCCCGGTTTGAATTAAAAAGACGGATTTGCTCCCCTACAAGGCAGGCCACAATCAACCTTGGTTCAATTGCGCAGAGGACAGCCGCCGAATCTATAAGTTTTTTATCTTTTGCAACCGCAAGTTTAAAATCCTTCCACTCGGCAATATTCATCCAATCGTACATACTGAGACCGGCACTACGAAGTCTCATTGAAGCCATTGCTGCGTTTAACTTTTGTTTTTCTTGTTGAAAAAGTGAGTCATTGGATAAGGCAATTTCTGTTTCCTCGAGCATCCGGTTTATTTCAACTTTTGCAACACCGGCTTTCAAAGCATCTTCGATATAAACAGCGTTTGCCGGATAAATTCGGTTCAGTAGGGCCAACCTTTCATAGATTGAAAAATCTTGCTGAAGGCCATTGCTGCTATCAACTCGGAAGCCTTGGTTGTACTTTTCCTGAATTTGCGAGAAATATCGGGCATTCCCATCGGCTTGTCCTGCCTCATCGGTTAAACGGAGCTTAATGGCCAGATATGAGAAGCTAAGGAATGCACCAATCAGCGCAAACGCTAAAACAAGTATTCGAAAAAGTTGAGTAAAAAAGCTTTTTGCTTTCACCTTAAGCAATTGAAAACCAGAAGAAAATACTTTTCAAAAAATAAAAGCCTACTTCACCTTCAAATTGACCAAAACCGTTTTCTCGGGTACAGTTACAAAAACTGTCCTGGATATATTTCCAGTGTCTTTTTCCAGGCTTGTCAGAGTAGCCCCAACCCTCATTTGAAAAGTTCCAGCCCTCAAAGTATTTGGGAAAATCATATTGATTTTTCCAACAAAATCCCCGCCTTTCGGTGGCCCTATCTTCCAATACGCCTGCAAGCCTGGAAAGCTCAAATAGATGTAACGGATTTTTGCAGTTGCAGGAGTGACAGAGTCTTTTGCCAAAGAAAGAACCTGCGTTGCATCAAAACTTGCGTTAAAAATATCACCAGTGAACCCGGTAGGTAATATTCTAATTCCAAATTTTCTTCCTTTTACAGTATCCACTTCTGGTCTACCATCTTCATAAAAAGCAATGCTATCCCCCTGAAAAAAAATAGTCCTCAATGCGGCATCCGGATTAGATTTCACATCAATTCTAAAATCAGAGTCCTTGAGCTCTTCTCCAGAACAAGCTGATAAAATTAAAAGCAGAATAATGCCGGCAAAAATTGAATTTCTCATTGTCATTATCATTTCCATAAATTAGTTCACACAACCCAGCAACTGAATTGAAAATATTGAAGAACTAAAATTGCTATTTTCTGGATTAGAATCAGTTGCAAAAAATTTATTGTTGTAGGTAGCCATGAATCGAATTCCAACATTTTCGCTAAAAAACATTCCAGCACCATAGGTAAGTCCAGGACTTATAAAAGGCTGAATGGAATTTGTTTTCTTTTCACCTTTAAATGCAGCACCAAAAGAAAGGGAACCTGAATCCTTCAAGCTGCTTTCATCTACTTGCTTATCGCGATCCAGGGTGGTTTTCATTTTTCCTGAAACCAATACATCCAAGCTAAGTCCAGCTTCCAAAAATATCCTCCGCCCAAAATGAACCGAAAGTGGAATATTCAGATAAGAAGACCTTAGCTTCTCTTTCAAAATAAGAACATCTGTTATGGCTGGATTACCTGTATTGAGAATTCTGGTTTGGGAAAATTCATAGCCCCGTCTTTGGAAACTAAAACCAGCAGCGAAAGAAAGATAGGATGGAAAACCATCTTCCTTAAACTTAGGGATGTAACGATACTGTGCGCCAATCATTAATGTAATAAAAGTCGGATCAATCATTACCTCTGACTTATTAAAACCGATTTGAGCCTCATTTAGGTTCCTTTCAAGGTCATCCAAAAAAACACCTGATCCAGAATGGTATCCAGGTCCTATGAAAATATCTACATTCTGTTTGAATATTTCCATATCACCAAAAATGGAAGCCTTTGAGCCAGGCTTTCTACGCCTCCGTAAAGCCTCATCCACTTTTGATTGAGACTTAATGTCTGAGTTATCAGCCAATATTTGTGCCGGATCAATAAAACCGGTGAGACAAATAAGCAGCAGTAAAACCTTTATTTTGGACAATCTGAATTGCATTGATGCGAAAGAATTTGAACGCTAAATAAAGGAAGACGGCGCTATAAATTCTGCATTTTTGCAAGGATTGAAAAAAAAAGCAATCAAACTCTTCAAA
>CANETC010000031.1 GCA_947441055.1 Cytophagaceae bacterium
CTCAGGCAGGCGAAATTTCAGGTAGTAATTTGGGTCAATACCGCGGTTCCTGAAATACGCATTTAATTTTACGCTCTCGTCTGTTGCCATTCTGTTGCCTGAATTCAATTTTGCTTGGATGAATATATTTTTTCGATAATCTCTACCACCTTCAGTCCCTCAAGGGCATTCGTAGTGGCAACGGTTCTGCCTTTTATTGTATCCACCACATTTTCAATTACAAAATGGTGGTTTGCCGCTGAACCTTTGTAATGGCCGTAATCGTTGGCCGGAAGGCTCGGTGTAAGGTCTGGCATCGAATAACCTTTTATGTGGCAGTATTCAACTTCGTTCATATACTGACCGCCAATTTTGATTGAACCATTTTCTGCGATGATGGTCATTGAACTTTCAAGATTGGAATCGAAAACGGAAGTCGAGAAATTAAGCGAGCCTGTTCCTCCTTTTATAAAGTCAAACTGCGCCATTCCTGAATCTTCAAATTCTGTCAGCGCCTTATGGTTGAAGTCATAGAATCGGGCATTGATGTTGGTAATGTCGCCAAAAAGCCAGTACATAATGTCAACAAAATGGCTGAATTGGGTAAAAAAGGTTCCACCATCGGTTTCCTTTTTTCCCTTCCAGCTGCCTTCGGTGTAATACCGCTCATCTCGGTTCCAGAAGCAATTAATCTGCACATGGAATATTTCACCAAGCCGCTTGCTTGATATTATTTCCTTTAGCCAAACTGAAGGCGGCGAAAATCGGTTCTGCATCACACAAAAAACCAGCTTGCCCGCTTGCATTGATTTGTAAATCACATCCTCACAATCGGCTTTGCTAAGAGCCATTGGTTTTTCTACCAGCACATTGAATCCAGCATTCAAAGCCTCAATGGCCTGCGGTGCATGCAGATTGTTCGGAGTACAAATGCTCACTACATCTGGTTTTAAGCCTGCATTCTGCATTTCCTGAAGGCATGAAAAAAATGGAACCTGAAAAGTGTCTTTGATTTCAGATTCTAATTTCAGGTTGGAATCAACCATTGCCAGAAGCTCTGCTTCGGGGTTTTGCAAGACCATTGCTGCATGGCGCTTGCCTATGTGACCGCATCCGAGAATGGCAAAGCGAATTTTATCAGGCATTTGTGTTTATGGTCTGGAGGCAAATATGCAGTATTTATCGGCCCATTAAAGGAAAAAACCGATTCGCCAGATGAGTGGTGATGGGTAAGGGGATAAATTTTCCGCATAATTGAGGTTGTAAAGCAAGGAAGCCTGAAGGCCGCCTCTTTTTCCAAAGGGCACAATATAACTGGCACCAAGCATAGGATTTAAAGTCCAAACTTTACTCCCTTCAAGGCTGTATTCGTCGGGTACATTTACGATGTCAATTTCAGCATTGGCAAAAAAAGTATCAAACATGCGGTAACGGGCAAAAGCCGAAGCACCATAGCGTTCGTATTTGTATTTTATCCCATAAATGGTTTGTCCGTAGGCATTATAGATGATGCCCAAACCACCGACGAGCCGCTCATTTATTTGAACTCCCAGATTTGGGGAAATATCCAAATACCATGGATTTCCAAAATCGAGGGCCAGACTTCCGCCGGGAACAAGTTTTCTTGCAAATGATTGATCTTCTTCTTTGGCTTCAGTTGAGTTATTTTTCTCTGTTCGGGTTGAATCCCGCACATATTGGGACATACCGCTGAAGGTAGTTCCGAAAAAAAATGCAAATACCAATAATGTCTTCATTGGTAAACCAATCATGTATTTGCCTGGACTTTTCATGCCGGGTTGGTGTTTTAAAAGGCCGAATTTCATAGTTTTTATTAAAATACAAGATGGATTGCCTGCAATTTATCCTTCCTTCAAACTCTGATTGCTTTTCTGATTAACTTCGCCGTCCGAAAAAACAGAACCAAAACAGTCCTAATACCAATCCTGAGAGATGGCAGAAGTCATAAAAATGCCCAAGATGAGCGACACCATGACAGAAGGTGTAATCGCTTCCTGGCACAAAAAAGTAGGCGACCTAGTAAAAGCCGGTGATGTTCTCGCTGATGTTGAGACAGACAAGGCAACGATGGAGCTCGAGAATTATGAAACCGGTACCCTGCTTTATATTGGGGTAAAGCAAGGTGATTCTGTTCCTGTAGACTCCGTAATTGCAATTATTGGAAGTGCCGGTGAGAACATTGATAAATTAATTTCAGGAAATTCAGGTGGCAGCCAGCCCGAGGAAAAACCAGTTGCCGCCAAGATTTCAGAATCAGTTTCTACTCCTGCTGTTGTTCCAGCAAACATCAAGGCAACTGTAATCAGGATGCCGAAGATGAGCGACACCATGACAGAGGGAACCATAGTTGCCTGGCATAGAAAAGTGGGCGATAAACTAAAATCCGGAGACCTTTTGGCAGAAGTGGAAACCGATAAGGCCACCATGGAACTTGAAAGTTATGAAACTGGTACTTTGTTGTATGTGGGTTTGAAGGAAGGGGAGGCCGTACAGGTTGATGCCATCATTGCTATCATCGGTGAAGCTGGAACAGACTATACGCCGCTACTTTCTGATGTTGCTGTGGCTGCGAATCCAGAAATTCCGGCAACAACAAATGCAGCTGCTCCATCTATGGCTTCAGCTCCGCAATTGGCAGCAGCTTCCAAAGATGATTCAGGTAGATTGAAGGTTTCTCCACTCGCAAGGCAGTTAGCCCGCGAAAAGGGGATTGATCTTAGCAGTCTTATCGGAACAGGAGAAAATGGCAGAATTGTAAAAAGCGATGTAGAATCTGCAGGTGTTTCAGTTTCTAAAGCGCCAGTTGTTGCGGCTTCTTCAGCACCGGCAAAAACGGTAAGCTCTGGAATGACTGAATCCTTTGAGGATGTTCCACTTAGCCAGATGCGTAAAACAATTGCGCGCCGCCTTTCTGAAAGTTTGTACTCTGCGCCACATTTCTATCTCACGATGGAAATCAACATGGATAAAGCCATGGAAGCTCGCAAAAGCATTATTGAATTTACTGGAAGTAAAATTTCCTTTAATGACATGGTCATTAAGGCGGTTGCTGCGGCTCTGCGTCAACATCCAAAGGTAAATTCTAGCTGGCTGGGTGACAGAATTCGATACAATCACCACATCCACATCGGTGTTGCCGTGGCTGTAGAAGAAGGTTTGTTGGTTCCGGTTCTCAGGTTTGCGGATTCTAAGTCGCTTTCTTCAATCTCTGCAGAAGTGAAGGATTTGGGTGGCAAAGCCAAGAACAAACAACTTCAACCTTCCGACTGGGAGGGAAGCACATTCACCATTAGTAATTTGGGAATGTTTGGCATTGATGAATTTACCGCCATCATTAATCCACCGGATGCCTGCATTCTTGCCGTAGGAGGAATTAAGGAAACTGTAATTGTAAAAAATGGACAGTTTATGGCATCCAACATAATGAAGGTAACCCTCAGCTGCGACCACCGTGTGGTGGATGGCGCGATTGGTTCTGCTTTCCTGCAAACATTAAAAGGATTGCTTGAAGATCCAGTGAGGATTTTGGCATAAAGTTTTTACCAATTCTAAATGGATTGGGCATAAAAAAACCGGCACTAGGCCGGTTTTTTTATGCTTTGGCAAATTCCTTATTTGTAACCGATGGCGAAAGCCACACAAGGATTTGGGTTTTTTACATCCTGTGAAGGAACCCTAAATTCAATTGTAAAGTCTCCGCTTTTCTGGGCGATAAAATCGTAATGTGTTACGCTCTTGTCGCTTTTGTTGGAGAAAATCAGGTTGCGGTCAGTGTCGTAGATGTTGAATTCTACAACATCTGAAAATCCCTGGCACAGGCTAAGAACCCGGTAGTGTTCTTGAGAATAAACAGAGAATGCGGCTTCAATCAAACTCTTTTTGTTGCCAAAAGCTGAAAGAGGTTTGAATGCTGCAGATTCAAAGATGAAGGTTCCAAGTCCTTCTTTGGTAAGTTTTTTTATCGACCTGTCGCTGCACTGAGAATAAGCATTCTGAGATAGTGCGGCTACGGCAAAGGCGATTGTTAAAAGTAATTTTTTCATGGAATCTTTCGGTTTAATATTAAACTTCATTAATTGTCGTTCACCACACTGTTTCTAAGCTTCTCAACCTTTTCAACAAGTTTCTTAAACTCCTCTTCGTGGGCAATTGTGTTCTCCGAATTAAGTGCGTCTAAGCTTGTTTTGATATCAGTGAGGCTGGCAATCAGGGAAGCAAATTCTTCTTTGTCTTTGTAAGCATCCAAAAGAGTAATCAATTTGCCCAAAGAGTGGTTTTGATCCAGAAGCTTGCTTAAAATATCTTGGTTTCGATTGTTCTTCAGAATTTGAGTAGCGATGTAGGAACTCTCGATCCATGCACCTGCAAACGAAAGATATGCGATATCAAGTCTGGCAGTTTGCTTGAGAAGAAAATCAGATTCCATGGACATTAAAGCCATTAGGGTTACCAATGAATCTGTATTTCCAATGTTCTTTTCAAACCGTGGTACAAGATTGGTTCCTTCAAAAATGCTGGTTAGGTTCAAACCATCTGTCATGGTTTTTACGGCCTTGAAGAAGGAAATTGCTTCCTGACTCTGATTGTTGAAAGTGCAATAAGATAAGTCTGTGGTATAAACTCCAAGATTTACCGACTTGCTGTAAGGCGACATATACTTTGCAGCATTACCTGGTGAATTGGTCATTCCTGGGATGTATTTTAATCCCGCACGCTGGAAAATTTTGGCAATGTGGATTGGCGAAGGAAGGCTTTGAACAAAGTCCTGAACCTGGGCGTCGGTTTCCAGATTTCCGGCTGCTGAGGTATCCATAGCTGTAGTATCTGCAGCTCCGTTTTCCTTGTCAGATTTCTGGTTACAGCCGAAAGCAACAGTCAGCATAATGGCTGCAGCGGCAAATCGAGTTTTGATCATCATAAGTTACAATCTGAATAGTGTAAAAATATTAAGAGACTTAAACCTGTTTGATTTGACAATGCATACCATTCAGGTTCGGCAAATGTAAAAGCAATTTGGATACTTAAATCGATGTGGTTCAAAGGCTGCATTCGGATTGATGTAATAAATGAGTGCGTTTGATTCCAAATCTTATCACATGTGATGTGTTTGAATCACCTACAATTTGTAAATATGCAGGCTGAATATGCCAGTAGGGTGTACCTGTGATTTGGTCTAAATCTGTCTTTTTCAGAGGATTATATTATTTTACCATTTAAAAACAATCGAAATTATGTCAGAAAGTCCACATCAGCGAATCAGTCACGAAGAAGAAGAAAAAATTAAGCGCGCTTTTAAAAATAAAGATTGGAATGAGATTAAGATAGAAGATTCATGGGTAATTTTCAGAGTAATGTCTGAATTCGTGAAGGGTTTTGATACCCTGAGCAAGATTGGTCCATGTGTTTCTATTTTCGGTTCAGCCCGCACAAAGGCCGATAACCCGTATTACCTGGTGGCTGAGGAAATTGCCGCCAAACTTGTAAAACATGGATATGGTGTAATTACTGGTGGCGGCCCTGGAATTATGGAAGCCGGAAATAAAGGCGCTTTTGAAGCGGGTGGTAAATCCGTCGGTTTAAATATTGAACTTCCATTTGAGCAATTCAACAACATTTACATCGATAAGGACAAGCTGATCAATTTCGATTACTTCTTTGTGCGGAAAGTGATGTTTATCAAATATGCTCAAGGATTTGTGGTGATGCCCGGTGGTATGGGTACGCTCGATGAATTGTTTGAGGCCTTGACTTTAATTCAAACCAAAAAAATCGGACGCTTTCCGATTGTTCTGGTTGGAACCTCGTATTGGCAGGGGCTTATGAGTTGGATTCGTGAGGTGATGCTTGGAAAAGAAAATAACATCAATGCGGAAGATTTGGATTTGGTTAATATCGTGGAAACTGCAGACGAAGCGGTGAAAGTGATTGACGATTTTTATTCTAAGTACTTGTTGCAGCCCAATTTCTAGGGTTTTTTATGGAAAGATTCCGGGTCATTCCAATTGTTTTTTTTCTGTCTGCAGTGGCATTCCTGTTTTCTTTACAGGCTTGCAAGCAGGCAGAAAAGGCAGGAGAGGTGTGGATTCCGGAGGTTTTGACTTTTGCCGGTGACACGGTTCCCATTTCAGATCCAGACATCAAGGAGCGTCTGGAGCGGGAATTGTTAATCAACCGTTACTGGCATGCAAGTACTGCTCAATGGATTATGCGCTCAGGTCGCTGGTTTCCTTTATTCGACAGCCTGCTTCAAAAAAATGGGGTACCTGCGGATTTCAAATATCTGGTGGCCATTGAAAGCGGATTCGACAATGTGGTATCAAACAAGGGAGCCACTGGTTTCTGGCAACTTATGGAGCCGACCGCACGGGAGTTCGGACTTCAAATCGATTCAGAAATTGATGAAAGACTCGATCCAGAAAAATCCACAATTGCCGCTTGCAAACTTTTACTCAGAGGAAGAAAGGAATTTGGGAAATGGCCAGAAACTGCGGTATCCTACAATATTGGTGTGCATGGTTTGCGCTCGGTAATGGAAGCACAATACACCGATTCTTACTATGACTTGCTCATTAACCAGGAGTCTGGCAGATATTTTTTCAGAATTCTGGCGGCCAAGCTCATTCTCGAAAATCCTGAACAATATGGATTTGAAAATCTCAATCCTGCAAAAGCATATACATGGAAGGATGCAGAAATTTCAGATAGCATTCCCGACCTCGCTTGGTGGTGCCGGAAAAATGGATTCAGTTATAAGTGTTTTCGATTGTTGAACCCTTGGATCAGGACCAGCGCAATCCACTTGCCTAATGGGCGTACCTCAATGAAAGTGAAAATGCCCCTTGATTGCGAGCAATTTACGGGTATGGATATTCCACCGGTACCAGCTTTGGATTCTGCTGCTTTGAAAAACCGGCATGCGGAAGAAAATCTCGTTGGTAAAAAGGATATGGCTGGTTTTAGTGCAGCCGTTTCCGGAAAATCAGCGAGCACTTCAGAACAGTTGAAATTTCATGAAATCGCCCGAGGAGAAAGCTTGAGCGCAATTTCCATTCGATATGGTATGAATCTGTCAGCCCTCTTCAGGCTAAACCCTGAACTAAAAGGCAGAGCCGACAAGGTTCATGAAGGCATGAAAATTCGAATCAAGGAGGATTAATTTCCAAGCAATTTCAGGAAGTCCAAGGTATTTACCCCATCGGCATAATCCGTAATTTCGGGTTTTTGAGCCATCCCAAATGGAAGACTTCCTTGAAATCGACCTAAATGCGACACCATGCACTGAATTTCGTTCTGATGGGAATCAACAATTGATTTTGCGTCTTCAAGGTTCTTGTAAACTTCAAAATTGAGGACGCCCGGCGGTGAAAATAGCCTCTTGTTTTCTCTTACCACGAGGATATCGTTCTCGAGAAATGGGTCGCCGTTCATAAGAAAAATAGCCTTGTGGTAAATCGCATTGTTTTGGAAACGATGGTGATTTGTGAGGTGTCGGTATTTTTCAAGGGCAGAAAAAAATGTTCCGAAATCGTAATCTTCAGGGATAAGAATTTTTGTAATGCTTCGGCAGCCCATGCCAAAATACTGCATGATGTCATCACAGAGGGGAATAAGTTCTTCGTTTGATTCAAATCCATATATATAGCCAAGGGAAGATTTTGCGCCTCGAATGATCCGTGGAATATCTTTAAAATAATAGTCGAAATGCGTAGCTGTGGCATTGCTTCCTGTAGCAATGAGTGCGTCAATTCCTTTCATTCTCTCCACTTTCTGGAAATAGCCTTTTGTTTCAGGAAACTCAGAGCCAAGCAAATTCATTAAAAATTCCGGCAATTCTGTATCCTGGGTAGATGGCTTATACAGGCATCGGTGGCCTGTTGCAAAAATCGTCATGATGTCATGCCAGCCCACAAGCGGTAGGTTCCCAGCCATGATGAGGCCGATATTTCGTGTATGCTGGTTTTCACATTCCTTCAACCAGGATACCAAAACTTCTTTTTTCATCCAGGAAGAAACTCCTGAGATGGCAAGACGGCAGAATTCGGGGGTAAAAAATGGATTTTTATGTCCGGCTCTGATGATTACATCCTCAATTCCGGGATGTTTCTCAAGATTATTTCCTAGCCAGTCAAGTGCGTTGATTCGTTCTTCCAGATTCATCCGGCAAAGGTAAGAAAGGCATTGACCTGCCATTACCAGGTTTTGCTTTGAAAACTCTTTTTCCATTAGATTGCGCCCCATGAAGTACCAGATAGATTTCAAAGGCAATCGCTTTCATATCGAGGAAAAAAGCGGAGCTGTTCTCCGCGATGGAATTGAAATAAATTCAGAAACGCATTCTGCAACCCGTGGCAGTTTGTTGTTGGGAATTAATAATCAGCTTCACAACATTCAGGCAATTTCCTGGTCGGAAGATGGTAAAACCCTTCAGGCCAGAATAAATGGCAAATCCGCGACCATTACGCTGAAATCAGAAACCGATCTGATTCTTGAAAAAATGGGAATGGGTGGAGCGGCAGGTGCCGGTTCAGGAAAAGTGAAGGCTCCCATGCCCGGTCTGATTGTAAAAGTTCTAGTAAGGCCGGGGGATTTGGTAGAAAAAGGTCAGGTCCTATTAAATTTTGAAGCCATGAAAATGGAAAACCAGTTGAAATCACCAGTTGCTGGTGTGGTTAAGGAAATCAAGGTTTCTCAAGGCGATAAAATTGAAAAGGGTCAGCACTTGGCCGAAATTGGCTGATTAGCTGCCAGATTCCTTCATTCTGATTCCAATCGATTGAATGCCCTGCAGGGTATCGGTTCTAAGATAGTGGCGGATGGAAATCTTATACATTCCTGTATCCTTCAGAATTACATTCTTCAGAAAATAAGCATCCAGAAAAAGCCTCTCTCTACAGCCTCGGCCGTATGGCTTTCCTGTTTTGGGTTCGAAAAGGAAAAGATTGTCTGTGGAGCAAATGAGAGTGTCTCCTTTCGGACCCTGAAGGCAGTAATTCAGCCAGATATTTTCCCAGGCAAATTCAGGATTCATTTGAACCTGATAAAGGAAATCTGTCTGAAAATTCGCGGTTATGGTCCGAAATTCGAAATCCAGAGGCATGATTGCGGCCCATTTTTCCTGATTTATTGCAACAATTTTGATTTCACTTTTTTTCCTTTGACAGGAAAATAAAATGCTGAAAATCAGGAAAATAAATAATTTAATTTTCATTTTTTAGCCAAACACTTTGCGTCTTCTGGGGCCAAATTTCAAAAGGTTCAGCCGTAAAAGGCGAATTATTCAAAATAATTTGTTGAAAAAATGCTGAAATCCCGAAATTGCGCTCTGTTTCTTCCAAATTATTTATTCACGGTTCAAGATGAAAAAAACTTTATTCTGCGGACTGGTATCAGGACTCCTGATATCTGCATCCGGACTCTCATATGCGGATGGTCCGGGAAAATCTGGCCTTCTTACTTCTAAGCGTTTCGTTACAAAGGCTGAGCAAGCTCGTAAGGTTGCTGCCCTTGAGGATGCTGCGAAAGGAAAGATGCCAAGTGTAAAACCTGTATTTCCTTCTTCAAAGAGATCAGGTGGAAATTCCAACAGCATTACTGCTGTCACCACTTTTTCTGACCTCGGTCAATCAATTAATCCTTTCTCAATTCTTGGAGCTGGAAGGAATGTACTTTCTGTTGTTCCATCATTGAACACAGTTGCATTTTTTCGTCGCGGAGGCATTGATGATGCAGGTGGGTTAACAAACAGACCTGGTAACAAGGTTTTTTACGACCTTAACACCAAGGGTGGAGCTGATGGACAGTGGCAAATAAGTCGCGGTCCAATTTTTGATGATGATGCTTACATCAACGACCCTACCCATACTTCTACAGGTGGCCCCAACAATTTCGGTTCTCGTTATCCACAGGGTGCTCTGTTCAATCCTGCTGGAAATACAGATACTGCCAATGTGGTTGCTATCGGAAATACAAGGGTTTTGGATGGCACAAATGGAGCTTGGGGTGGTTTAGGAATGGGCTGGCAAAAGCTTGCAGCTGGTTCAGCTGCAAAGCAATCGCTTGAAAGCTCTGCCGATCCTATTCACTTCCGTCAGGAGTCTATGGAAGTAACTGCCAATGCAGTATTTGCTACAGAACCAATTGAAGATCTTGCTTCAGGAGCTGTAGATTTCACAGACAAAATTGCTGTTTATAAGTTTACTTATAACAGTGTTACAGATTCAATTGAAAAGACCAATGTATTTATTCCGTTTGCAAATGAAGGTGGCGATTATGCTACTTCAATTTCAAACACGAGCATTGCTTTTGGTCCGGATGGTCAGGTTGGTTTCTTGGTAGTTTCTGCTGCAAACAATGCATTTGACTCCATTGCTACTTACATTCCATACATTTCCAAAACCGTTGATGGAGGTACAACCTGGTCAGATCTTACCCCAATTAAGATCAACAAGAAAAAGGGTGATTTGCCAAATGCTGATCTTGATGCATTCCGCGACAAAATGTTTTCTAACCTTGTTTATTTTGATGCTGACGGCAATTTGAATACTGCTACTTATGCAGATACTGCTACTCAGAAACTACACTATGTAGACTACTTGGTTAACGACCTCGATGTTGTGGTTGACAAGGATTATTATGCACACGTGATTGTTTCTTTGGCTGTAAGTGGTTTCGGAGATACGCTTAATGCGACTTTCCCAGGTGGAATTACTTACTATCCTGGTTATGGATCTTTCAACATGCACATGTATTTCAATGATGTTCAAGGAACTGTTAAGGGTGAGTTGATTAACCAGAATGTTGGTTTGAATGGTTGCTGGGGAGATTGCGCTGGAACTGATAATTTCTCAGATGCCAACAGACCACAGGTTGCCCGTTCAGAAGATGGTTCGATCGTAACATTCGCATGGTACGATACAGACTCATCTTCACACCCACAACTGACTGACGACAACAACTCAAATCCTGATCTTTGGACACAAAGGTTGAAAGTGGTGAATGCTGGCGAGTTTTTCTACGGTCCTCAAACCCGCAACATGACCAAGAATTCAGACAATGATGGTCTTGCTGCTCTAGGAAATGTAGCTCCAAGACTTCTTAACGGAGCAAATGGAGACTATCAACTGGCTTCTACCATTGCTACTTTCGCTGATTTTGATCCTGCAACTGGAACTGCACTTATGCCAACACAACACTTGTTTGTTGGAAATGTAAATGTTCCAACTGCAATTGACTCTTTCCCTGTAGCTGTAAATGGCAACATTCTTGGAGCTAAGGCGTTTATCCGTAAGAATACCCAGGGTGTTGATTTGAGCCTTTATCCTAATCCATCTGCGGGTGAGTTTACAGCACATTTCAACCTTGAGAAAGGTGGTCTTGCCAACTTCCGTGTGTTTAACAACCAAGGTCAATTGGTAAGAAATCAGGAAAACAGAATTGGAAAAGGTGCTCTTAACATGGCGCTTAATTTCAATGACCTGAAGCCTGGTATCTACTTCCTTCAAATGAATTGCGGTACACAAACCGGAACTCAAAGGTTCGTTATCAAGTAATCTTCTAAATTGATTTTACGGAAATAGGCTGCCAAGACGCAGCCTATTTTTTTTGCTTTGCAGTGGATGAGGATCAGTTTTTGGCCGAAGGGTTCAGATATTGTGTAAGAGTGGGAGGAGGCTGCCACACCGTGAATTAAAACGCTATTGAATCGGTTATGCTCGTCCTTAGTCCTGCTAAGCAAGACGAAGGACCTACTGAAACAGAATCCCATTTTAGGGCTCTGGATGCAGAGGACAATGAGACCGGATTTTTTTTCGATTCCTGTTTTGTATGTCTTGTCCTGAAATTGATTGTTTTTTTGACAACCTATTTCAGGACAAGACAGGTTTCTTATTACAAAACCGTACTTAATTTTTCAGCGTTGCGACCTTTACACACTTTTTTTGAAAAGTATCCCCTCTACAGATGCTTTCAAGTTGAGGCCGTGTTCTATGGAACAGATTTTTAGGTAATGAAACCTTCAATGCCAATTCAGATTTGACAGCAAAGCATAAGAAGAATTGTGTAAACACTCGGTTTCAGAACGCTTATTGAAATTGAAATCAAAGCGAATTACCAGTCTCCGCTGGAACCTCCACCTCCAAAACTACCACCTCCAAATCCGCCAAAGCTGCCACTACCGGAAGAAAAATCGCCCCATCCTCCACCTCTATGCCTATTCCCACCGCTCAGCATGTTGCCGAGGAGCATTCCTGTTAGAAATCCTCCACCACCTCCGCCTTTATTCTTGGATGCAAGGTATAAGATGATGATTAGTAGAATGATAAAGCCCAAACCAAGGCCTTTTTTCTTTTTATGTTTTTTTTCTGGCTCGCCTTTAAATTCTCCTGCGGCAGCCTCAATGAGTTGGGTGCTTGCAAGATCAAGACCTTCATAATAGCGCGATTCCTTAAAAGCAGGTTTAAGGTAATCGGCCAGAATTCTTCTTGAAATGGCATCGGTAATGCGGGACTCCAAGCCATATCCAACCTCAATTCTGCTTTTTCGCTCTTCCATTGCCACCAGCAATAGCAAGCCGTTGTTTTGTTTTGTTCCGATTTTCCATTTTTCCGCCAGTCTCACAGAATAGTCTGCAACATCCATGCCTTCCAGACTTTTTACCAAAACAATGGCCATCTGATTTGAAGTTGAATCTGACCAGGAAATCAACTTTTGTTCCAGCTGGGTTTCTTCCTGATCGGATAAAACATTGGCTAAATCATTCACCAATCTTGGTGGATTTGGAACATCTGGAATTTCTTGAGCAAAAATTCCCTGAGACAATAAAATCAAGATGGCCAATAGAAATTTGGCCGCAATTCGTGTTTTTTTCAATTATTCCTTTCTTTGTTTTTCTAAATACTCTAGGATATCGAAACCTCATCCGAAAGTTCATTCATATCGTCATCCTGTCTCGGAAATGCTTCTTTCAATTTTTTGCCTGCCATTTCTACACCTTCGCAAATACCTTCCACATAATGCCCAGACCGGAAGCAAACCTGCATTCTAACTTTGATGTCGTCCCAAAAATTATCGGGAACCACAGCATTGATTCCCGCATCTCCTAGGATCGCGAATTTTCTGTCTTCCCAGGCAAGGTAAAACAAAACCCCATTGCGAAGTTTTGTTTTTTGCATGTCTAATTCGGAGAATACATGGGCTGCCCTGTCCAAAACATTTGATTTACAGGTTTCCTCCATATGAACGCGAATCTCTCCGCTGGTATGCCCCTCTGCCAGGCGGATGGCTTCTGCGATCTTCGCCTTGTCTTCCGTTGTAATAAATCCGACTGTCATGATATTTTGCTTGTGCAGACGGTAATTTGATTCAAAACATCAAATTAATAAGGTTTTTTTGTCATTCCACTTTCTGATATAAATTAATTCAATGTCCCCAGAAAAGCCGGCTTTATCAATTGAAATGTTGCAACTGCCACTTCGGTATGAATGGAAGTTATCGAGGAATTCTTCGGTTTCAAAGACCAATGGAATCGTTAAAATTCAGCGTGGTGATTTTATCGGAATGGGAGAAGTGGCGCCTAATATTCGGTATGATGAAACGCCGGAACGCGTAAAAGCCGAGTTTGATTCGTTAAATACAGTGTTCGAGAATCAGGGTTTTATTGATAATCAAGACCAATTTGCTTCGCTGAAAGTTTGTAAGGCATTGCAAATGGGTCTGGATATGGCACTTACAAACCTGAAAGCGGCTGAAAATGGAATTACGCCGGCCAACTTGCTGGGATTATCTGAGCCTCGGGCCCGTGATATTTGTTATACAATTCCTGTCATGGATTCTTCCCTGATTCAGGCGTTCATTGAATCTGAAAATCTTCGCAGGTTTTCCTGGTTAAAAATTAAAGTGAATTCGGAAACAGGATTGCAAATGGTGAAGGAAGTTCTGGGCAATTTCCAGGGTCAGATTGCAATTGATGGCAATGAGGCCTGGAAGGACAAGGAACAAGCTTTGGCTTTTGCGTGTAGTTTGCCTAAAGACCGGATTTTGTTTTTGGAACAGCCTTTGCCCGCTTCCATGCGAGATGAATACGAATGGCTTAGTCTCAGGGCTCCGATGGAGATCTGGGGAGACGAATCGGTTTTAAGCAATCCGGATCCGGATTTCTGGAAATCATCTTTTTCCGGAATCAATGTGAAGTTGATGAAAGCAGGTTCTTTTAACAATGCCATTCAGATGTTGAAGTCGGCCAGGGAAGCTGGTCTCAAAACCATGGTCGGTTGCATGGTTGAAACCAGTTTGGGGATTTTAGCAGCCATGCAATTGGAGTCGCTGGCAGATTTTATGGACCTTGATGGTTTTCTATTGTTGCAAAATGAACCATTTGGGCTTTTGCATGAGGAGGGAGGAAGGGTTTTTCCCTATCCTAAAGTTTGAATTGCAGGCTCACTTTTACACCAAAACTTCTCGCTCCGGGATTGGATAGGTAGGTAAGCCGGTGAATGAAATCAATCCTGATTAGGTGAAGGATATTTTCCACACCATAACCAATTTCAGCATATGGTTTCCCTGGGACCAGACTGGTAAATCCTGCAATCTCCTTTCCATCTACTTTTGAAGGGATGAGGTTGATGTTTTTCTCGTTGACTTCACCCACCAAGACATTTCCTTGTGCAATAAAACGAAGTTTAAGCTTTCTGATTAGTGGCAAACTGTTGAGCCCCAATCCTTCAAAATTGTGCTGGTAATTGAGGCTGACAAACCGGTCTGAAACAAACTCGAAAAATTGCATCATGTTGAAGGCAGACAAATTCATAAACAAGGTTTGGTTCCCAAGGTGGGCACGCAAAACAGGATATGGCACTGTGGATGGCGTTAGCCCTGCCATTAAGGATATTTTCCCGTTTCCAAGGAATCCATATCGCACAAATTGCACCGCTGAAAACTGAAACTTGTCGTAATTCAGGTCAGAACCTGCTACTCCTTTAAGGCCTCGGGTATAACGAAATGAAAGAATTGGCCACCTTGTAGCCCCAAGACTTACCCTTCTGTTTTCATTTTCTACAAATAGTTCGTCTCTGCCATACCGGATTTCTCCAGTGATTTCTGTGGTGCGGAAATTACTTTTTGTTTCCGAGTTGATTCCCTTAAATGCAGCATCGGCATTTTTATAATAGGCAAAATTGTAACTTTCAGTAACAGGCTCAAATGTCCATTGGCTTGCTTTTACTGAGATATTGAGTCCTTTTCTAACTTCCTTATCCAAACCAATAAATGATTTGCTGCTGTAATATGGCCTTGTTCTATCAAGATCTCCGATTCTTGTAAAAGCGGAAAAAAGGGAGTTTTCAATCAGGCCATTGTCGATGAGTGCCATTTGCTCCATGTCATAAGTTGTTCCAAGGCTGAGGTTGGTCCAGCGTTTTCTGCTCAAAATCCAGTCGGCCATTATTCCGTACTTGAATTTTTCATCCCGGGTTCCATAGGCCAGGTAACCTAAAAATACATATTTGCGACTCAATTCTGGGTTTGTTCGGAAGCCAAGCCGGAAGCGATTTCCTTCAATATTGTTCCAGCCATAGGTATAAAGGAAGGGGCCATAGTCGAGCATTCCAATGCGCTTGTTTCCATTGATGAAGATGTTCACAATTTCGACATAGGTTTTGATGGCAGGAATTTTCTTCACAGTATCAATCATCATGAAAATGTTTCGCTCTGTGATGGAAAGTGTATCGTGCCGGTGTGAATTCCAATACGCTTCATCCCCTCGTCCAAAACCTTCCATGATTTCGATTGGCTTCTGGAAAAATGAATTATGCATGGGCCGGTTTACCACAATATTTTTTGCCGAGGTGTAGGATTTGGCAATCATTCCGGCCCAGTTGCTGTTGAGGTTGGCGATGTCAATCGTAATGCGGTTTTTTAAAGGCAGGTAAGCGCCAGATGTCGTTTTCCCCAATTCCTGCTGCACTTTTATTTTATCAATAAAATTGAGGTTGGCTTCCTTTGGAATGGTAAGATCCACCCGGGTGAGTGCCCAGTCAGATCTGTTAATCCAAATGCTTCCCCGAAATGCAAGATCTTGAGGTCGCTTGGGACTTACATCAATTCGGTAAATCCAGTCTCCGTTTACGAAACTGCTGTCCTCCAGCAAATAGTCGTAGTATATTTTCCAGCCATCTGCGATCGGGGAAACAAAATCCTTGCTTACGATATTAAGCCAGTTTTCATAAAAATTGTATTCCTGAAAGGAGGAACCAAGCATTTGGGAAACCACCTCGCCTTCATCAACTCCAAGACCTGAAATTTTAGTTTTCTCAATCTGTTCTTTTCGAAGTTGAGGGGATTTGTTGTAATAATATTTTGAAATGGTTTCGGATATGAAGAAAGGAAGAATTGGGGTTCCGTCCTCTCCGGCAACTTTCCCGATGCTGTCGATTACATTCTGGATTTTCCGGATGATTTTCTTCTTCTTGAATTTGTCGGAAAGCTTATCAATGTCAACTTCCAGTTTGTTATAAGCCTCAAATTCATAAGAAATAAGGGAGCGCTTGTCGTTGTACATTTTATTCTCCAGCACATTCCGCAAAATTGGCCAGGCAGGATTTTCTCCTGGTTTAATTACCACTTCCGACAACTCGATGCCTGATTCCTGTAACTGAAAATTCAATGGTTGGCCTTTGGCAGGAATTTTCTTTGTGCGCATTTTGTATCCAATATAAATGGCCGAAAGGCTGTCTTGTGCGCCATTGAGGGAAATGGCGTAATTTCCGTCGAAGTCGCAAACGGTTCCAATTCGGGTTCCTTTCACCAGAATATTGGCAAAAGGAATTGGGTCGCCATTTTCAGCATCTGTGACCCTGCCTTTCAACAATTTTGTCTGGCAAAATGCGGAGTATTGGAGAAAAAAGGCCGAAATTATGGTAAGGAGCCGGAGATGATTCAAATGGATGCCTGCGAAGGAATTGGTTATTTTATCGCAAAAAAAGGAAAACAATAAGGATTAGGAAATCGAACTTCAGGATAATATTTCATCACGGGGGAAATGCAAGGGCAAACTACTTAATTTGCGACTGAAAGGAATAACCATGATTGAACTTCCCGTAATTCAGCCCGGTCAGCCACAGAGGACTCCCAAGCCAAACTGGCTTCGTGTAAAATTGCCTACTGGTCCGGAATATGCCAGAGTCCGCAGAATTGTGGATGAGCAAAAACTGCATACGATTTGTGAAAGCGGTAATTGCCCGAATATGGGGGAGTGCTGGGGCGAAGGCACCGCCACCTTTATGATTCTTGGAAATGTATGCACCCGCAGTTGTTCTTTTTGTGCAGTTGCTACAGGAAGGCCCAATGAATATGACACCGATGAACCCCGCAGGGTTGCCGAGGCAATCGCTGCAATGGGCGTGAAGCATGCCGTTATTACTTCTGTAAACCGGGATGAACTTAAGGACCGCGGTGCAGAAGTTTGGTATCAGACAGTAGTGAATGTAAAGGAGTTAAGTCCGGCCACAACCATAGAAACTTTGATTCCAGATGTGAAAGGAAATTGGGATGCTTTGTCGAGAATGGTGGAGGCCCGGCAGGAAGTAGTGAGTCACAATATGGAAACGGTAGAAAGGCTTTACCGCCGTGTCCGGCCCCAGGCAAGATATGAGCGCAGTCTTGAGCAGATCAGGCGTACCAAGGAAATGGGCCACAGAACCAAATCTGGCATCATGGTTGGTTTGGGTGAAACGAAGGAGGAAATGTTTGAGGCAATGGATCATCTGGCCGCAAATGGACTCGATATCCTTACGGTTGGTCAGTATTTGCAGCCAACCAAACTTCACCTGGAGGTTGCTGAGTTCATCCATCCCGATACATTTGATATGTACCGGGAGGAAGGTCTCAGAAGGGGCCTGAAGTATGTAGAATCAGGTCCTTTGGTTCGAAGCAGCTACCATTCGGAGCGGCATGTTTTTGTTTAATCCGGGTTTATTTTTCGTGCAGAACCCGGATGAGTGATTCTGTTGCAGTACCCGCAATTTGGGCCATTTCCTCGCGGGAGAATATTTTATCAGATTCAGAATAGCCATTTTTCATTAAAAGCTTTCTGAGGGTTTCTGCTTCATTCAGCACTCTTTCTCTCATTGGCGTGTAAGCCAGATGAACCATTTTGTCCTTCATTTGCTTTGTAAAATCCGACTGAATCTGGAGGGCATTCATCAACATTGGCCCATTTTCGGACAAGGCTTTTATAACTCTTTCCCTCGGCAGAACTTTTACTTCAATGGCAGTGGATGCTTCTGCAAAACCCGGGTAAGGGTGGGGGAGAAGCGCATCAGACAAGCCAATAATGGCTGGTCCAAAATCAAGTTGGGTAATGAGTGATTTTCCAAATGCCGTTGTGCGGTAGTGCTTTACAATTCCTTTTTCCAGCCAGAAAACAGATTGGGGGAATTGGCCTTCAAAAAACAAAAGGTGCTTTTTGGGAAGTCTAACGGTTTCAGTTGCTTCTTCTTTTATTAGCGCTTTGAAAAATTCAGAGAGCTGGTCTTTGGCATCCTGAAGCTTTCTTGGAGCAGCACTTCTTTGAAGTCCGTTGCTGGTTTTTTGAAACCTTGCTTCTACGGCAGCAAGCAATTCAAGTTCAGAAAATGGCTTTGTAAGGTAGTCGTCTGCGCCGAGTTCCATTGCCTTGCGCTGATCTGATCTTTCGGCCTTGGCTGTGAGGAAAATGAACGGAATCCGGCTTAGGGCATCATCCCTGCGGAATAGGTGTAAAACCCCATAACCATCGAGAATTGGCATCATAATATCGCAGACAACGAGGTCTGGATGCGCCTCTCGGGCAAGGGCAACTCCGTCTCTGCCGTTGGCGGCAGTTTTAACTTCGAATCCAGCCATCCCAAGGATTTCGGCTGTGTTCTCACGAATTTCATCGTGGTCTTCAATAAGCAGTATTTTTTTCATGTGTATGGAAAGTGAAGTGAAACTATTGAGCCTTTATTAAGTTCGCTTTGAAAGCTGATTCTGCCTTTCATCAGGGTTACATAACGCTGCACAATGTGCAGACCAAGTCCGGTTCCCTGAATATTGTCAGCATTTCGGCCACGGAAAAACCTTTCAAAAAGGTGTTCCTGGTCTTCCGCTGAAACGCCAATGCCATTGTCTTCAATTGAGATGTGAAGGCCATTGTCTGCGTTGTTTGACAGAATAAATATTTTACCGTCTTCTGGCGAGAATTTAATTGCATTTGAAAGGATGTTGAGGAGAATGTTTCTCAAAAGATCTTTATCCATCCAAACCATGGTTTTACCCTCTGCCTGAAAAGTAATCAAACGGGTTTTTCCTGCATGAATTTGCATTTCATTTACCAATTCCCGGATCATTTTCGGCAAATGAAAAGTTGTGGGTTTCATGTCTATTTTACCATCTTCCAGTTTGCCGAGTGAAAGAAATTCATTCAGCAGATTTGTCAGGTTTACCACCGTATCCTGAATTTTTTTGAGGTGCTTTTCTCTTTGAGTCTGCTCCTCTTCTTTTTGATATTTTCCAATCAGTGTTGCCGAGGTTACAATGGTGGATAAGGGCGTTTTAAACTCATGGCTTGCCATGGTAACAAACCTGCTTTTTAGTTCCCCAAGTTGTTTCTCTTTGGCGAGAGCTGATTGTAGTTCAATCCGTGAGTTTTCTAATTCCGAAAGTGTTTGTCTGAGCGTCTCGGTTCTTCTTTCTACCTCATCTTCCAGGCCAGCATTCAACAATCGAACTTCATACGTGATTTTTTCGAGTTCGGCCTTTTGGTTTAACATTTTTTCCTCGCTTTCCTTGCGGGTACTGATGTCTATGATAAAGGCAATTACAGAAAGACCTTCTTCCGTATGAAAATGGCTCAAACTAATTTCTACAGGTATGGTGGAGCCATCTTTTCTTTTGCCTTTCAAATCCAGACCCGCACCCATTGGCCTCACCTGCGGGTGCTGCGAAAAGTGTTTCCTATCTAATTCATGATGTTTTTTCTTCTGGTCTGGCAGCAGAATTTCTACTTTTTGTCCAAGCAATTCATTCGTGCCAAAGCCAAAAATATTCTCGGCAAATTGGTTGACCAGAGTTATAGTCCCTTCTGCATTGGCTATGATCATGCCAACTGTAGCAAAATTGAATAATGCTTCAAATTTTTGCTTTTCCTTCAGAATCTGGTCTATGGGCCTATGCGACATTGCTTGAGAAAATCTATCGTTTGCAAATAGCGGTCAGTCGAAAGACTGATACATGACAGAAACTTTCTAATAAACTGATATAAATCAGGAAGTGCTAAGAATCAATTTATGGTTTCAGGACCTGAAACCAATTTCGGCAATGTCCGCCATTAGGAAATCGGATGGTAAAGAAATAGCTTCCTTCTTCCAGCTTTTCTGGTGACCAATCGTTTTTGTATGAATCAGTGTGAAAAACAGGCAAGCCCCAGCGGTTGTAAATGTCCAGGCCCCAGTCTGGCTGTGCACCTTTTATTTGAAGGATTTCGTTTTTTTCGTCTCTGTTAAAAGTAATCAGGTTGGGAACAAGAATATCTTCGATTTTGATTTCCTGGCTTGCAGATTCGCGGCAACCATCCTTAAATGCCTCCAAAATAATTCTGTAAGTCCCGGTGTTTTCATATTGGTGGCTTGGTTCGGGGTCCGTGCTTTTGAATCCATCTCCAAAATCCCAGGAATAACCAAGGGCATTTAAAGAGGTGTTTTTAAAAATTACGGAAGGATGATTGCAGTCTTCGTAGCGAAAAACTGGCTCAAAGGCTGGCATTATGCTTACCTTTTGATTGGTGAGGCGCAGCGTATCAAAGACGTTTTCCAGGCATTCCCCGATGCCTCCATTTAGGCGAACAGGAAAATCTCCGGTGCCCGGAAAAACCTTCGTTACCTCTGGGGTGGAATAGGTTTCGTTTTTGCCAAAATCCCATAGGTAAAAATCGGAGCTGTCTTTGCTTGAGAAAAAACGAACCTTGGTAATGCCTTCACAAGGCCTGAATTCCTTTTCAATTCCAATGCCCAGCGAAATCTTTTTGTTCTTAAGTTCATATGGAATTTTACGGATGCAGCCATCCTGATTCTTAATATTAATGTTGTATAAAATGCTGCCAAGTGGCACAATTACAGGATTGTATGCCTGTGGATTGCTGAGATAATTTTGGGGCTGCCACCAGATTGGGTAGTTTGAAATCTGAGGAAAAGAAGGTCTGAGGGTATCGCCCACACAAAAGGAATCAATGGCAGAAAAATTTTCAAAAGGGAATGGGTCTGGAATGTTGATCGAATCACCGTCAATTGATATGTACTTACATGTTTTCGGATTTATAGCCTTTATCGTGAGCCAGTATTTTCCTGGAGAATTGTACACATATTGAATAACCCTTTCATTGGACACAATGCTATCTCCATTGCCCATGTTCCAGACATAGGTTTCTCCGTTTTGAGAATTGTTTGTTAGTGTGAGGGTGGCCGGGCATTTTAAGGTACCTGCCCATTCAAGGTCCGCCATCAGATCGAATAAATTCAGTTTTAAAACGCCGTTGTTGCAATTGGAAGAGGAGATTTCCCTTTGATAGGAATTTTGGGTTCCCCGGTAATAATTATCCTGTGCGTCTTTGCAACCGCATACTGCCTGGGTAATCACACCATTTCTGTCGAATCGGCTCGTTCCACCATCTACATGTTCTCCTCTGCGTGAATTTGAGCCCAGATAGCTGCCGTAAACCATATCGCCTGCGTTTGGGCTCAGCACCAGAAAATAAAAGTCGGAGCTGTCGTCCGAAACGGGTTTTATGGCATCCGAACTGATTGGCAATCCTGCCGTGTAGCCTCCTGCAAACCCCGGTCCCGCATAGTTTACAGATCCTCCCCAGCCTGCAATAAAAATTCTTCCGCATGAATCAAGCATGAGTCCTGTCGGAACAAGATTGGGTTGCCGCCTTCGTTTACCAAAGGTGCACGACCAAAGCAGAGAGGAAAGTTCCCCGTTGAATTTTTGCAAAAATTGGCCACCTTCATTATCTCCAAATGGGGTAGTTCTAGGCATTGCACCCATGGTTTGGCCAAGCAAGTAAATGCTTCCTTCCCCATCTGTTTCAAGTAAGAATGCCTGGTCGTATGCACTGCTTCCTGTGTATGTGCTGGCAAGAAAGGTTCCGTTTGTACTTTCAAAAACTGCGGCAAAACCATCAATTCCAGCCCCGTTTCGACTGTCTTGCCAGGCATTTTGCCTTACTGGAAGGTCGGCGCTATTGGTTCCTCCGCAAAGAGCAATGCGATTTCCAATGACCGGTTTGAGAGAGAAAAAGGCATCATCAGAACTACCTCCAAAATAAGTTGACCATAAAAGGCTGCTAAGGTTTGAATTCAATTTTGCCACCAGGCCATCAACCGCACCGGATCGAAATGGCCTGTAGGCTGAAACCATCGGAAAATCCGGCGAATGGGTGTTGCTTGCAATGAAAATGGAGCCATCATCTGCGGAAAGAATATCACCTCTGAACTGATCTCCGTAATTGGTTACAAGGTTTTCATAAACAGTCATAATTCCATCGGTTCCTGTGCCTCCTAAAAAGGTGGACGCGAGAAGCTGATTGCCTGTTTTGCTGATTTTGCTGATGAATAAATCGGAGCCAAGCTCATAGGTTGGAAGGATAAAACCACTTTCAAATCCGAAAGGATATTCAACCGGACCACCTCGAAAATTGGTTTGAAATGCGCCAGCACTTACGGGAAAATTTGGGGAGGAAGTAGTGCCAAAAACAAGCAGGTTGTCGTTTTTGTCGACGGTGAGGGAATGCGGTGTATCTGCCCCGTTTCCGCCAAGAAAGGTGCAGGAAAGTAAGAGGCTACCCGTTGAATCAAACTTTAAAATTCCAATGTCGTAGCTAAAAAATGCGGCTTCATTGTCTTGACCATTGTAGCTCCGGTCTATGGCGCCGGTGGTGGTAGGAAAGGAGCTGCCGTAAATCGTGCCGGCGGTATAAGAATTTCCACGGCTGTCACTCACTGCAGTGTTGGCCCAATTGTCATCAATCGCGCCACTGTAAGTGAAAAAAACAAGCAATGGGTCGATTACCGTTGGATAGCGTGGGTCGGGTTTTTTATCAAACCGAAACCCAACTCTTTTTCCATTCAAAACATAATGACAGGCAATTTCTTTTGCTACACCATTTACCAGTTGATATGCCTTTGGAATATGTTCTTCCAAAGTTCCGATGGAGGTGCGCACACGCAATCTGCCTGCGGATAATTCAAGGCCATTTACTCCTTCAAATAGCATGGAAATTTCTTCGCCTGAATTGCCTTCGGAAAGTTCAAAATCGTATTTCAAAAATGAATCACCCCCCCGGAGTGATAAATTTATTC
>CANETC010000032.1 GCA_947441055.1 Cytophagaceae bacterium
ATGAAGACATCATGTACTGGAATCCAACCCGTTGCCTGGTCAAGAAAAATGGCTTTTGGTACACCTACCTTTTAGATAGTGGCAAAGAATTGGTGAAGGCCATTAAGAAGGTTTCAGTGCTTTCAGAAAGAGAAAATGAGGTTATTTATGAAGTCGAGTCTGATGGAAAAGTGGGAATAGAGAGCACGCTGAAAGGAGAAATTGCGGCTACAATTTTCGACCAGATTGTTCCATTCGAATATCAGGGCGGTGTTTGTTTTTTTGCCGGAAGCAGGGTTCAGCAAAGTTCGGTTTATACCCTGATTTACATTGATTCACACGGCGGTCCAATCAAAAATCAATACCTAACAGAAGACGAATACGAAAGCATTGTTTGCGAGTAAGGAGATCTAGATTTTGGGCTTCACCAAAAGCGTTTTCTCCTTTTCAACCCGAACCTGCCCGGCAGCAAGGCCCTTCACCTTCCGCACATATTTTCTTTCTGTAAGCATCACCGGACTCAGGCTTTCATTTCTTGCCCTCGAGTGGTAAGCAGCCAATTCTGCAGCCCTTTCCAGCACCGGATGGGGCGTATTTTGTCCTTTTTTTCTTCGCACCAGCACATGACTTCCGGGTACATCGCGCGCATGCAACCAATGATCGTCTTTATGACTTATGCGTAATAGTTCATCATTTCCTTTGGCATTTTTACCAACCCGAATTTCATAATTCATAAAAGTAAAAATCCAGAATGGAAGATTGGCCTCTTCCTGAGCCGGATTTACCGAAGGATGAAGCTGATTTAATTTTCGAAGTCCACGCAGATCAGAGGCAGAAGAAAGCGCACTCAGCGTTTCCCGAAGCCCGGCTGCATTATTTTTCCAACTGTTGAGTGTATCGAGTAAGCGCTGCAAATCAGCTGCCTGCCCGCGGGCTTTGCGGTAAAGGCGTTCCGCATTTTCAGGAACCGAAAGGTCTTTTTTCAGGCGAATTTCAACCAATCCGGAACCATCGAAAGCAGGCAAAACTGCCATTTCACTTCCCTTCTGAATTTCATGACCATAAGCCATGAGCAAATCCGCGTGCAGACGAAAAGCACTTTCACCGCTGGCCCTTTCCACCTGGGTTTGTAGGATTTGGATGCGGTCCAGAACCTGGGCCAATTGTTTTTCCTTTTCCTGAATGAGTTTTTCCTTTTCCCGACCAAAACAGTTTACCTGCCAGAAAAGACGGTAAAAGCGGTTGGAAATTTCAATGGGGTCGGATGACTCAAACAAGACTTCCGGCGATGGAAAAAAACTGACGAAAACTTCATTTTCTTCCTGACAAAGAAATAATGGCCCATCACCTGTGAGGCAATCAATAAAGGCCTGGAAGGTTTCTATGTCGGATCCGTTTTTGCTGATTTCATGCCAATAATCACGAATTCTTCTGGTAAAGCCGGGGCAGCGGGACAACAGGATTTCAGGGTCCGGATGCCAGATAAATTCCTCCGGGTGCTGTTTTGCGGGAGCAGGAACCAATTCCAGATCCTTACGAAGGTGGTGGTTAAAAACCGAAACAACCTTTTCGGATTGGTGGAGGATGATGTTGGACCGTTGCCCATACATTTTGAAAGTCAGAATCAGCCCGCTTTCAAAATGAAAACTGAACAACCTGTCATATTGTTGAGGTTCAATATAACTCAGCACCTGTCCGTTGAGTTCCGAAAAAAGAGCGACCGAATTGGTTCGGCTACGGGCCGGGTCTTCCGGAAAACTAAGAATGGAAGCACCTGCTGAGAGATCTGCGCGAATAAAAAAATCCTTGCCACTGGCGGTGTAGAACTGCAAAAGCAGCTCATCCTTCTGCTGAGAATAGCACTCCATCAGGCGTGCGCCCTTTAGAATTTCCGAAAGGGCAGAAGCCAAACGGAAGAAGAAAAACCGGCTGTGGTACATTGGACAAGGATTGACAATAAGAAAAAAGCCTGCCCCAGAATTTTTGGAGCAGGCTTGTTAATTGTGCCCAGGACTGGATTCGAACCAGCACACCCTTTCAGGCGCTACCACCTCAAAGTAGTGCGTCTACCAATTTCGCCACCTGGGCTTTGAGGGAGGGCAAAGGTAGCATCTTCCTTGTTCAGCGCAAGAAATTTCAAAAGGTTTTATTTTCTTTGAATCACTAAAACTAAAAACGATGAAAGAGGATTTTCTGCAAATGGTATGGCAGCAGCAGCTCCATACCCTACCGGCTCAAACAACTGACGGACTTAAGATACAGGTTATCAGGCCGGGAATACGAAACCACAGCGACGGACCAGACTTTGCCAATGCCAGAATTGTAATGGACGGCCTGGAGTGGAATGGCGCTGTTGAAATTCATGTTCGCGCTGACGAGTGGAACCTCCACGGGCACCAGCATGATCCCGCATATGAAGGTGTTATCCTGCATGTGGTGTGGGAGCAAAACAAAGCGGTATTCCGAAAAGATGGCAGTCAGGTGCCCACTTTCGAACTTCGGGAGCGAATACCATTGGGCATCATTCTTCGGTATCGGGAAATCATCTCCACCAAAGAGAATCTTACCTGTAAACCATTTCTAGGGAAAATGGAGCCTGTCTTGATCAGTTCTATGCTGGATAAAGTTCTGGTTGAAAGACTGGAAAACCGTGCCGCAGAAATTCTTCGGGAGCATCCCCAAAATGGATTTGACTGGATTCTCAGTTCTGCCTGGTTGTTGGCCCGTTGTCTTGGCATGAAAGGAAATGAAGAACCAATGGCAAATCTGATTCAGAATTTACCAGCCAGAATGCTCCTTAGTGCGAAGGAAAATGAAAATAAAATTCTTGCATGCCTTTTGGGATTGGGTGGATTTCTTGAAAAAACAGGCGACAATAAGCACAAAAAACTGAAAGAAGAATACGAGACACTTTGCGCCGGCTACGAACTCAAGCCATTCAAAATCCTTTGGAAAAAATCCGGAATGCGGCCGGGTTCTTTTCCCGAAAAAAGGATCCGGCACTTGGCCCAATTTCTGGTCCATTTGCCAGAAATGCTTGCCAGTTTTGAAAGTGGCGCCCCAGTTGAAACCCTTTTGCCTGTCCTTATGGGAAACCAGCATCCGCAAAAAAAAGACGGATTTTTAGAAAGGCATTTACTTGTGAATTTCCTGGCACCACTTCTGGTGGCCAAAGGTTTACATTCCGGAAATCAGGAAATAATTCTGGCTGCAGCCGACTTGATACATGGCCAAAAAGCAGAAGAAAACTCCAGCAGCAGACTTTTAATTTCTGCCGGAATGCAAATAAAAACGGCTGGGGAATCTCAGGCTGGAAAGGAACTCTACACCCAATATTGCCAAAAAAAGCGCTGCCTGGAATGTATGATTGGTGCGCACATCATTGGGCGCGGACCAGAGGCAGGATTTACTTAAGTGGAATTATCAGGGTCGTGCCCGAAGCAAGAGATTCAGAGCTGAGGCCATTGGCAATTTTAATGCTTTTGGCAGGCACTCCATATTTTTCAGCAATCGCATTAAGTCCTTCGCCTTGTCCAACGGTATGACTCGCCTTGATTTTTACTTTGATGTCGCTGTCGGCTTGCAGGTTCATGTCTGCCATACCGTTAAGCTCCTGAAGTTCTGCAGGTTTATTTCCAAACATGGCAGCAATCTTAAAAAATGTGTCTCCTTTTCTTATTCTGTAACTGAGCACATTTCCTGAAGTTACGATTGCAGGCGCAGGCTGAACTTCGGGTGACTTTGGTAAAGTGTCAGCTGCGGGCTGGATTTCCGCTGGCTTTTTGGAAGTATCCACAACAGGCTCACGAACAGGTGTTTCGAGATAATCCTTTTCCTCCGAAATGCCGGAAGCCAGTGCAGAAGAATCGGGCACATAGCCGGAACTATCCGGGGCAGCAGATGAGATGAGCTGACCAATGCCGGCATTTTCACCGGGGCCAAAAACAATTAAAATAACAAGCAGAAGCACAAGGCCACCTGCCAGAATTAACAACCTGTTGTTGCCTTTTTTTTTCCCTGAGGACCAACCAGAATTCATGAAAGATTAGGACTTACTTTGTTCCGTGATGCAAACATATTCATTCTGCTATTCCAAAGCCCTTGTTTTGAGGATATTTTGGATTTTGGTGATTTTGTTTTCGGTTAATACTTCGGGAAAAGCACAAGACAGTGCTCGATTTGCTGCCAGCATTCGGAAATTATCTTCGAAAGGCATGGCGGGAAGAGGGTATTTGTTTCGTGGACATAGAAAAGCTGCGCGGTATATCGAGTTGCGGTTTCGCCGGGCAGGCCTTCGGCCTGCCGGCCGCAGTTTCCTGCAGGAATTTCAAATAACTCAAAATTTGTTCCCAAGCCGACCAAAGTTAAGGCTTAATGGCAGGAAACTGCGGCCGGGCCGGGATTTCATCCCGGGCCCGGCGAGTCCCCCTGTTTCGGGTTCGTTTAGGCTCGACAGCAGTCAAGGAATTCTTAATAAAAATGTTGCCCTACTTTTAAAGGACAAAGAAGCCTTCAAGCCGAATGGCACTTCAAACCCTGGACTGATTCTACGCCGGCAATCCAAACTCACCCACAGCCTTTCCGAAAATCAATCCCAAATTCCGGAAATCCTCGTGCATGAATCTGCACTTCAGAAAGGAGATTCCGTTTTAAAAGTAAGCATAAGTCCTTCCTTGCGGGATCTTAACACATACAATGTCATGGGCATGGTTCGAGGCACTGCCGAACCCGATAGCTTCTTGGTCCTTTGCGCACATTACGACCATCTGGGAAGCCTGGGCAGAAACACATACTTTCCAGGCGCCAACGACAATGCCAGTGGGGTGGCCATGTTGCTCGAAATGGCCAGGGCCATTGCCAAAAAACCACTTCGATATTCGGTATTGTTCGTCGCTTTTTCCGGAGAGGAAGCCGGTTTGCTGGGTAGCAGTTTTATGGCCGAAAACCCACCGGTTCCTTTGTCAAACATTCGCTTTCTGTTTAACCTCGACTTGCTGGGCTTTGGCGAAAAAGGTGCCACGGTGGTAAACGCCACAGTCCACCCGAAAGAATTTGCACGGCTTCAGGAAATCAATGCTTCCTGCCACTGTCTCCCGGAAATCAAAGCAAGAGGCAAAGCCGCCAATTCCGACCATTATCCCTTTTCGGAGAAGGGCGTTCCAGCCTTTTTCATGTACCTAATGGGCGGACCAGGTTTTTACCACGATATCGACGACAAACCCAAAACATTAAGCCTGAAAGGATTTCGGGGAACCTTCCGTTTGATCATGGATTTTATGCGGGGGTTTTGAGGAAAACTCCAGCCTATAAAAACGCAGGCGAATTATTCCGGCCTGCTTAATCAGGAGATAAAATCGAGGTAGTTTCCGGGATGAATGGTGCTAAATCCTGCATCAGGATACGATTTGGCAAAAAGTGGCGGAATTTTAGCATCGGCTTCCTTGAACTTAAACTCAAAGGCATTGATACCTTTTTCCCCCGATTCAATCAGATCAATTTCCTGTTGTGAATGTGTTCGCCAGAAATAAGGGTCTACATGGATTTCACGATACTGCGTTCTTTTTAGTCGCTCCGATTGAAGGTAGCTTTCCCACAACAAACCAGCATCGTCCCTTTGTGCCAGGCGCTGAAAATTACCGGTCAAGGCATTTCGAATTCCATTGTCCCGAAAATACCACTTTCGTTTTTTGGTAATTTCATTGTCCAGGTTCCGGCTAAATCCAGGCAAATCATAGACAATGAAAATCTTTCGAAATAGGTCAAGGTACTTCTCAACCGTGTTTTTGCTGATTTGTAATTCTTTGCCCAATCCTTCCAGAGAAATTTCTGAACCGGAACGAAATGCCAATTTTCTTAAAAGATTTAGCACCAAATCCCTTTTCCGTATCCCCTCAAAAGCAAGGATATCCTTTAGTAAATAGGCATTCACAAGTTCCCTCAAATATTTTATTTTCTCTTCCCAGCTGGCGATGTGAAAAAGTTCCGGATAAGAACCCAAAACCAATCTTTCTTCCAATGCTGAACGGATTTGAAGGGAATTCTGCAAAGAATTGAGTTCCATTTGAGCGATGGGATGGAGGAAAAAAGTGCGCATTCTTCCAACCAGAGGTTCACCCATCTGATTGTTTAACTCGAAAGCAGAAGAGCCTGCTGCCAGAATCCTAAGTCCTTCCACTTCGTCAACCATCAACTTCAGCTTCTTTCCGATTCCGGGAATTTCCTGTGCCTCATCCAGAAAGAGCAAGCGCACATTTCCGAGTAATCGTTTGTAATTGGCGATGCTTCTTTCGGCCAGCAAGTCATGGGTAATGACATCATCCCCATTCAGAGAAAGAAATGGTTCTTGTGCTTGAGCCTGAATTTTCTTCAGTAACTGCGTTTTCCCAACTCGCCTGGCACCCAGTAAAAGGACTACTTTTTGTGGCTGCATGGCCTGTATAAGTTGCGCCTCGATAACTCTTGAAACCTCCATAAATTTTGAATTCCGTCAGTTCGTTGACGCAATTTATATTAATTCCGTCAGTTTGTTGACGCAAATCAAAAATCCTGCTCCAAAATTTTTGGGAAGATTCTGGTTCCAGCCACTTCCTACTCCAAAATCATCAGCTTCGCAAAGCTCAGAATCAGGGTCTTTTCTCCGTTTTTATCGAAGTTAATTTTTGCCTTGCGGTCCGGGCCGGCAACATCCATAGTCTCCACAGTTCCAAAACCAAACTTCTGGTGCTCAACCCTTTGACCAGGCTTTAAGGCAGAAACATCAGATGCCTTAAAATTGTCCGAGGGAGTGTGCGCAACAACCTGAGGACCGGTGGTTGCAGAAGGTTTCTTTCCCTTACTGCCAAACTGGTCTGAAAACCGAAATGCAGGTTGGGCCTCTATCTCAAACTTCTTGGCAATGCTCAGATATTTAGGATCGATTTCGGTGAGGAAACGGCTGGGCTCCATCATTGAAAGCGAACCATACCGAAAGCGGCTGACAGCATAAGACAAGGTTAGCTTTTTCTCTGCCCGGGTTATGGCCACATAAAAAAGCCGGCGCTCTTCTTCCAGGTCTTCACGGCTGCCACCCATCATCATGGATGGAAAAAGGCCGTCCTCAAGTCCAACTACATATACATTTTTAAATTCCAGTCCCTTGCTGGAGTGGATGGTCATCAAAGTGATCACATCATCAATTTCCTTGTTACGGTCTTCATCGGTAAGCAAAGCCACATTCTGTAACCAGGATGCCAATGTCTTCTCTTCATTCTCCGGATCGGCTACAAATTGCTGCACACCGGAAATCAAACTTTGGATGTTCTCATAACGGCTGATGCCTTCCGGGCTACGGTCGGCGGTGAGGTCCCGAACAATGCCAGAAGCCTTGGCCACATGATCAACCACTTCAAGCGCCGATTGCCCGGAGGCGATAATACCAAAACTCTTGATGAGATTAGCGAAGGACTCAATTTCACCGGCGGCTCTTCCCTGCAAGACATGGCGGATATTGGCCACCACCTCCCAAAGTGCCACGCCATTCTCATTGGCCACCACTGCCATCTTGGCCAAAGTAGTATCTCCAATGCCCCGCTTCGGATAATTGATTACCCGCTTTAGGGCTTCTTCATCCAATGGATTCACTGCCAAGCGCAGATAAGCCATCAAATCTTTTACTTCCTTTCTTTCATAAAAACTAAGTCCGCCTACAATGCGGTATTTCAGATTGAGCCTGCGAAGGGCTTCCTCCAATGGTCGGGACTGCGCATTGGTTCGATAAAGAATCGCGAAGTCTTTATTCATGCAGCTTGATTTCAACTTTTCTTCAAAAATCGACTGCACCACAAGGCGGCCTTCTTCGTTGTCGCTTTCCGCTTTGATCAGCGGAATTGGTTCGCCAGCCTCGTTGGCGGTCCAGACATTTTTTTTTAACTGGCCTTTGTTGTGTTTGATTACAGAATTGGCCAGCTCCACAATGTTGGAGGTAGAACGGTAATTCTGCTCCAAACGGAAGATTTCTGCATCGGGATAATCTTTTTCGAAGTTCAGAATGTTCTGAATATCGGCACCGCGGAAAGCATAAATCGACTGGGCATCGTCGCCCACCACGCAGATATTTCGGTTTACAGCTGCCAGCTTTCTGGCGATGAGGTACTGAGAAAGGTTGGTATCCTGATACTCATCCACAAGCACATAATGAAACTTATGCTGATAGCGGTTGAGTATATCCGGATGATCCCGAAACAACACATTGGTATTGAACAAGAGATCATCAAAATCCATGGCACCGGAACGAAATGCCCGGGTCTGATACATCTGATAAATCTTGGCCATGTGCGGACGACCACTTTCTCCGTCTTCCATCACCAATTCAGCATCTGCCGAATATTGCTGCCAGCTGATGAGCCGGTTCTTGGCAGAGGAAATCCTCGACAAAACCTGGTTGGGTTTGTAGGTCTTATCGTCCAGATTCATCTCCTTCAAAATGCTCCTGATCAAAGACTTGGCATCATCTGTGTCGTAAATCGTGAAGTTCTTTGGATAGTTAATCCGCTCGGCCTCCATCCGAAGAATCTTGGCAAAAACAGAGTGAAATGTACCCATCCAAAGGCCCCTTGCAGCCGAACCCGATAAGGCCTCGATGCGGTTGCGCATTTCTTTGGCTGCCTTGTTTGTGAAGGTAAGGGCCAAAATATTGTAAGGCTCAACGCCCTGCGCCAAGAGCCAGGCCATTCGGTAGGTTAGTACCCTTGTTTTTCCGGAACCCGCACCGGCGATAATCATCACCGGACCCTGGTTGTGGGTTACTGCCTTGCGTTGTACCTCGTTGAGTTGGTCCAGAATTGAATTCATAAATCAAGAATAGAGACCTTTTTGAAGGTCAGAGCACAAAGGTAAAAAAGCCTTTTTCAGACAAGGGTGCAAATACAAAAACAATACCTACCCTATTCAACTATAATAGTTTAAAACCGATTTTAATTGGATTAAACGGCTCTTCCTTGCTGTTTATGAACCAATTTCCCTCAATGCCGGACATGAGTTTTATTGATTTCAGGTGAATTGGAGGTTTTACCAACGCGGAATGTGGTGGTGCTTTCCTACTTTTACGCAAGTTAAAATTCAGCATGGACAAAAGAAGTTTCATCAAAACCGGCTTGGGCATTGCCGGTTTGAGTCTGGTAAATCCCGTTCAATCTCTGCAAACACTGGCAGCAGTTACGCCTTTTGAACTGCCAAAACTTCCTTATGCATACAACGCACTGGAACCCGCATTGGATGCCCGCACGATGGAAATACACCACAGCAAACACCATGCGGCTTATGTTGAAAAACTCAATGCAGAACTTGCCAACGGGAAATTATCCTATTCCAGTTTGGAAGATCTTCTCCAAAACCATGCGCACCTGAACAAGATAATCCGAAATCAGGGCGGCGGACATTACAACCACAGTCTGCTTTGGCGCACGCTCACAGTACCAAATTCCAGCAAAATGCCGGAAGACCTGAAGATGGAAATCATCAAGTACTTCGAATCGGTAGAAGGATTCAAGGTAAAACTAAAACAAACCGCCTTATCCCAATTTGGCTCTGGCTGGGCCTGGCTTTGCAAAGCAGCGGACGGAAAATTGTTCATTACTGCTACCCAGAATCAGGACAATCCCCTCATGAAAATCGAAGGACTTGTTCAAGGAAAGCCGCTTCTGGGAATTGATGTATGGGAGCACGCCTATTACTTGAAATTTTTAAACAAAAGGGCTGATTATGTGGATGCCTTCATGTCTTGCATAAACTGGAACGAGGTAAACCGCCTGCGTCTGGATAAATAATCTCACACTTACAGGCTACCAAAAATCAATTGAAAAAAAACAGCTTCTCTGATCTCATCATTTATGAGGACCAGGATTATTTCCTGGTAAACAAACCACCGCATACGGCCACGCTTGACGAACGCCACAAAGACAAAGGCGACAGCATGTTGCGCTTGGCAAAAGAATACTTTCCAGATGCACAAGTAGGTCATCGCCTCGACAAGGAAACTTCTGGAGTTTTAATTTTTGCCAAAAGTCCGGAGGCTTACCGGCATATTTCCATGCAATTCGAACACCGGCAGGTAAGCAAAACTTACCATGCGGTAGTTGGTGGAATCCAGCATTTTGAAGGCATTCTGGTGAACCTGCCCATTTTTGCATTGAAAACCGGGGTGGTGAAAATCGACCGTGCAGAGGGTAAAGAGGCTGAAACGCTTTTCAATACGATTGATGTTTATAGAGCCCATTCTTTGATAGAATGCATGCCTTTCACCGGCCGGATGCACCAGATTCGAATTCATTTGCAGTGCCTCAAAGCCCCAATTGTGATGGATGCGCTTTATGGAGGTCCGGAAATTTATCTCTCTCAGTTCAAAAGGAAATTCAAACTCGCCAAAGATGTGGAAGAACAAGCTCTGATTCAGCGGGTTGCCTTGCACGCAAGAGCGCTCAATTTTGAAGGTCTGGACGGCAACAGAATCACCGTGGAGGCACCGTATCCAAAAGACATGGCAGCACTCATTCGCCAACTGGAACTCAATCGCTAAACTGAAAAAGATTTTAGATTGAGTTAAAAGCCACTGATTACATTTGTTGGAGCCATAAGTCCAAATTTAAACACGGCATAATCTAATTCCTATGCGCAATTTCATTTTCATCCTTTTCCTGCTAATCGGTCTGATTTCGTGCAAAGAACAAAAGGTAGAAAACAAAACGAATGATGCCGCGCTTATAAATTGTAAAAGGCAGGTTTCCAGACTGCAAAACCAATTGCTGGATGCCCATGTAAGCGCTGGTCGGCTTGAGGAACTGGTTTACCGCCTCACCCAGAGTTACATCATCATTGACGAAAAACTCAGGCTTATCCAGCAATATCAGAAAGACCCTTCAAAAAAGGCCTTTCTAAACCGGACAGCCTCGGAAGTAAACTTGTTCTTCGCACAGGCAAATGCTTTGATTGATTCCTCAGAAGCCGATGTCAAGCGTTCCCCACTTTCCAAAAATACACTCCTTCCAATTATTTCCTCCATTCGGAGCTACCTCAACCACCAGGAAAAGCTATTCCTGGATGTTTATGGAAGTTTAGGGGTTATCCAAAACCAAGTAAGCAAGCTTGAACAAAAGGTAAAAGCCAAGGAAAAAGAGTTTAACGCCAGAGAAAAAGATACCCGCCAACAACTGGATTTGAAGGAAAGAGAAAAACGAAACATCCATTACCTGGTCGGAAACAAATCTGAACTTGACCGTTCGAAAGCGGTGAAAAAGTCAGGCGGAATTCTGGGTGTAGGTGGCAGCCTGAAACTTTCCGAATATCTGGATGACAGCTTTTTTCAGTCTGGAGATTATGTGGTGCTAAAGGAAATTTCTCTGGGCAACACCAAAAAAGTAAACCTGATTACCACCCACCCAAAGGGCACATACATTATAGTTGAAACCCCAGGAGAGAAATTTCTGAAGGTTACAAACCCAGAAAAATTCTGGAGCGCCAGCAAATACCTGGTTGTGGAAGTGGATTAATTACAAATCCTATTCAAACAAACCTCCCTGCTTTCCTGGCTCAGCAATACCCAAATGCTGAAATGATTTTGAGGTGGCTTCCCTGCCCCGGCTGGTTCTTTTCAGATATCCTTCCTGAATCAGAAAAGGCTCATACACTTCTTCAATGGTTTCGGCTTCTTCTCCTACAGCAGTAGCAATGGTGGATAAACCTACCGGCCCACCCTTAAATTTCTGAATGATGGTACTGAGAATCCGGTTATCCATCTCATCCAGTCCATTTTGGTCAACATTCAATGCCGTAAGGGCAAATTTTGCAATGGACAAGGTGATGGTTCCGTCACCTTTTACCATGGCAAAATCGCGGGTTCGCCGAAGTAAATTGTTGGCAATTCTTGGGGTTCCGCGGCTCCTTCTGGCAATTTCAAAAGCCCCGGTTTCTTCAATTGGCGTTTTGAGCAATGAGGCCGAGCGCATTACAATATCCGTAAGAAGTTTGGCATCGTAATACTCCAGCCTGCAATTGATGCCAAATCGTGCCCTCAAGGGCGAGGTTAACAATCCCGATCGGGTGGTTGCGCCAATCAGTGTAAATGGATTCAACGAAATCTGAACCGAGCGGGCATTCGGTCCCGAATCAAGCATAATATCGATGGTGTAATCTTCCATGGCAGAGTATAAATACTCCTCAACCACCGGATTCAAACGATGAATCTCATCAATGAAAAGCACATCATTGGCCTGCAGGTTGGTCAGCAATCCTGCCAGATCGGATGGTTTTTCCATCACCGGACCGGAGGTAATACGAATCTGAGAACGGAGTTCGTTGCTGATGATGTGGCTTAGCGTGGTTTTTCCCAATCCCGGAGGGCCATGCAAAAGAACATGGTCCAAAGCCTCTCCCCGCATTTTGGCGGCACCCACAAAAATGCGCAGGTTTTCAACAATCGGAGCCTGTCCGGTAAAATCCTCGAAACTCAAAGGCCGCAGGGCCCTTTCTATTTCCTTTTCTGCCGGACTAAATGCCTTGTCATCTCCGTTGAGGTAATCCTCCCTGCTGCTCATGGGTTTGTAATGGAAAGGGTATTGCTGTTGATAAACTGAACCTTATACTGCTTAAGAATGTTTCGGCATGGTCCACTTTGAGGTTTCCCATCCCATCCAAAGGTACACTTGTGGCAGGTATCTTCCATGTAAAAACGAGAAGAAGGAACTGTAATAATGCCACATGTATCTTCCTGCTTGTAAGGACTCTGGCGCTCAAAGGCCAGGTAAATATCTGAGGACTTCCGATAAAGCACGATGCCTTTGATGCCGCCGGAAATGTAAATAAATCGGCCATCCCCAATTTTAAGTTCCTGCGCCACTACAGAATTAAGGCTTACCTGCTCCTGCACAATTACATCCGCAATGGGCGAAACCGGACTTATTTCATCCCCACAGGAAGAAAATAAACCCATCAAGGCAAGAAAGCAGAAGCCTGCTTTTTTTATCCTGAACCAAGAACCGTAAGTTTGACGCATCGTTTTCAGACTTCAAATAAACACAAGGTCTTGCAAATCCTCAGCCAGGTGATTTACTCGCCAAATATAAATGCCATTCTGCGGGGCATTCTCAAGTCAATTCCCAATCTTCCTAAAAAACTCAGACTTAACCCGAGTGGCGTTCTGCCGGTTTCCCTGAAAAATGGGCGCAAAATGGAATTGCGCACAAACCAAACCTGTTATGTAACCACTTTTGTGTATTGGGAAGGGAGCAGCGCCTACGAGTTCACCGATATTTTTCAGGATTTATTTCCAAAAATTAAATGCTTTCTGGATGTGGGTTCCAACATCGGTTACTACACCATTATGGCTGGAAAGTGCAATCCCAAACTTGAAATTCATGCCTTTGACCCGTCTCCCGGACCCTTTTCTTATCTCCAGGAGAACATTGCCTTAAACGGAATTTCAAATGCAAAAGCCCACCAATTGGCCTTGTCAGACGAGGACGGCAGGTTTTCCTTCCACATCGCCTGGAACAGGGAATTTCCCTGGCTGAAATACAACAGCCTTGGTGGCAGCGGCCATCTTTCTCATGTTCGGGAAAACCCAACCCTGCACACGGTGGAGGTTGAGGCCCTTCGTCTGGATTCTTTTGTAAACAGAGAAGGTCTGAAATCAATTGACCTGATTAAACTAGATGTTGAAGAAGCCGAACATTTGGTTTTGGCAGGCGGCTCAGAAAACATTCGGAAATTCCGCCCCATCATTGTTTGTGAGGTTTTCTCCACCGAGATGCTGCATAAAATCCGGGAACAGATTCTGAGTCAGGAATATCTGGCTTTCCGCTTCGACGAAAGCGATAGAAAACTGCACAAAGAAAACCTGACCGAAAACTCTTCTGTGAATCAGATTGAGAATTTCTTTTTTGTACCGGAAGAAAAAACCGGACTTTTAAGCAATCACTTTTCCTGATTTTCAGGAAAATCTGTCGCCAGCCCCTTTTCCTTCCAGGCTGCAAATTCTGAACTAAGCCGTTCAATTTTTGCTTCTACCACCTGATACCCAGGCTTTCCAAGCAACAAACGCAATGGAGGATTTTCCATTTCAGCCACTTCAATCATCAACTGCGCTGCCCGAACCGGATCACCGGGTTGATTTCCGTTTACCCTGGCAAGGCGCTCGCGGGTGAGGTCTGTAATGGGCAGATAGGCCTCCAGCCTTTTTGCAGAATGGATCAAACCTCCACCCGCCCAATCTGTACGGAAAGGACCCGGTTCCACAATTGTGACCTTAATACCAAGATTTCGGGTTTCCAGCATCAAACCTTCACTAAAACCTTCAAGGGCAAATTTACTTGCGTTATACAAAGCCAGCGAAGCAGCTCCGTTTAAACCTGCAATGGATGAAATGTTGAAAATATGTCCGCTGCCCTGTTGCCGCATCTGCGGAAGAACGAACTGCGTGAGGAAAAGGGCGCCAAAAAAATTAACCTCCATCTGGACCCGGATTTCCGATTCGGAAAGTTCTTCAACCGCCCCAATCAAACCATATCCGGCATTGTTTACCAAAACATCAATCCGACCAACATTTTCTATGGTTTTCGCAACGGCTTTTTCCATGGCAGACTTGTCGCGCACATCCCCCAATAAACCGAAAGCCGATCCGGGCTTCAGGGCCTCAAATGCTGGGATTTGTTCTTCTTTGCGCAAAATTCCGGTTACAGTGCCGCCCTTAGAAAGGACTTCAATGGCAAGTGCCCGGCCAAGTCCGCCGGAAACACCTGTGATAAACCAGTGCTGAGGAGTTTTCATCGCACAAAAATAGCAACTGAGGTTTGCCTTTGGCGAGGCAAATTAAATTTTGGTTTAGATCAGGACAGATTTATGTCAATCAAGGCAATTTACTATTTGCCCATTTGCATTTTCAGCAGGCTTTCTTCCTGAATTCTTCTCTCCAGAATTTGCACATACTCCTGGGCAAAAGAATTTCCAAAGCGGGTATAAGCATCGCGGGCCCATTGCAAGGCCTGATCAAAATCGCCCAGAACTTCATACCCAACAGCGGTATTGTAAGCGAGTTTTCCGGCGTCTTTTTCATCGGCAATTTTGATACCATTTTTCCAGGCATCCACCGCCTCTATCCACTGATTCACTTCTGAGTACCGGCGACCCGCCGCCAAAGCCGGTGAATGTTTGGATTTTCCATAAAGGCTGCGGCTCACCCTAACCGGCATCGGAGAAATTTTGTAGGCATAATCTGCACCCAGCATTCTTGCCAGCTGCCGGGTTGCCTCCACCTTATTGATGAGCAGGGCCACGGCATCCGTCACATTTTTACCAACCGCTTCCCAGGTTTTGGTTTCGGTGAAAAGCTGCTGATCCAGAATGGTTTTAGTTTTTGGATGGTAGGCCCGGATGCCCATCTTCACATTGCCGAGTCCCTGCGCATAATATTCTGTGTATTCAACTTCCTTCGCACCGGGTCCAGTTCCCTCAGTTTTCTTCTTAATGCGATTGCCATTGGTGACGATAAAATCAGTATCAAAAAGTTCAAGGCTCACAAGCACATCCGACTTTTCCTCGTTGCAG
This sequence comes from Cytophagaceae bacterium, assembly GCA_947441055.1. Lineage (GTDB taxonomy): Bacteria > Bacteroidota > Bacteroidia > Cytophagales > Flexibacteraceae > CAMDMI01. The sequence continues at coordinate 15,553 of CANETC010000032.1, forward strand.
ATTCGCTGAACTTGGCCCCAGTCGAGCGCTTGCGGAAACTCCGCCGTCAGGCTGTTGCCTATCAGGCGGTTGGGGTGCATTTTGGCTGTGAACCGAGGTGAATTTGCGAGCTCATTTTTCAGGCTGTTCATGGCTTCCTGAGCCGCAATTCTGTCTTCTGCCGGCATTTCTCCGGTTACAATTCCTTCCAAAATATTCACAGCATTGTTGTCGGGCTTGGTGCGGTCAACCAGCACAAGGCCTTTGGAATCGGAAGGAAAAGTGATTGCCGCCGGCTTTGTTATTTGCAGACTCACCTGCCGGGCTGGACCGCAGGAAACAAGCCAAAACAATATCGCGAAAACAGGCAACTGCCTGAATACCGGCCTGAGGGTAAATTCGTTTCTGAACATGGGGTAAAACAAATAAAATTCTCGCTAATGCTGTAAAAGAAAAGGCCGAATGCTTTTCAATGCCTTTGCATAAGGCTGCCATCCTTTTTTTGGGCGCCTTATCCGGCTTTCGCTACTCACCCCGCCTGCGGCGTGGTTCAAACATGCGCTCAATCCGGGGCGCAGTTTGCTGTGGCATTCAGATTTAGCAATCCCTATCCTGCGAGTTAGGCACAGCCGCTCTCAGGATAAGAAAATATTTGCAGGGACTCCGTCCCGGTGACTGATACACTTGCTAACATTTACGCCCAACAGTTGAAAAATATCCCGGGACAAATTCTCAAATAATTGTCGTCCTGAGTCCGCCCTTTGCTAGACTCAGGATAGATAAAAGAATGGAATCACCAAGGGAGCGCTACGGTTTAACATTAAAGCTAACTACAATGCATTATTTTTTTAAACAAACTTTGAAAAGGCTGCAGCAATAACAACGAAAAAAATGATTGAAATTAATATGATAATAACCAACCAAATTAATGTTGCAATGGCCCAGTTCTTCCTTAACTTATTGGTATCATCCAGTGCCCAGACAATTAGAATAATGAAACCTATGACAGGAATAGCGGCAACCAAATATTGCAGAATCCAATCTCCGACGCTTGAATTGGGAACTAGTTCACCGTTACCATTTCTTGAGGATGATGCCAATTTCACAACCCCTGCAATAATGCCGCCGATAAAAACAAGTATTAATAGCAGGGATATTCCTCCATCAACAGGAATAGGAGAAGGATCTCCAGGATTAAATGGCGGAGCATCATCACAGATTCCAGGCAAACAAACTGCCAGCGAGAGAAAAAGAAATAGAGAAATCTTTTGAGAAAAATTCATAAAGGTATTTTATTGAACAGGGCTCAAATATATATTAACAGGTAATTTTACCTGTTACGACATGAAAAAAAAGTTTAAAATCTTAGCCTGGGTGGAAATTCACCGAGAAGAGTTAATGGGGAATTTCAGGCTGCTCGGAGCTGAGCAGGCAAGTTTTTTTAAGATTGATCCTTTAAAATAATGCTGCCAAGAATTGAATCTATTATTTCAGTTGATGGTTACTCCGTAACCACAAAATGGAATACCGGCGAAATAAGATCCATAGATTTTAGACCTGTTCTTGAGCCCTACATGGATAAGTCAAACTCCACCCTGGGGCGCTTATCTGACCCGGATACCTTCGCAAAAGTGAAACTTGACCCGGAAGCAAAAACCTTATTTTGGGATGATTTATTAATCCAGCGCAATCCAGATGGTAGTACTGAGCCAGCACCATTGGATTTTTGTCCTGATGTGTTATTCTCGAGAAGTGTCCTCGTGTAAACTTCCTACTTAATAAAAAAATGCTGGTCGACACTTGCAATGTCGAACCTGAAATCCCGATTGCAAATCGGGAAAAGTTTGGGCATTCTATTTTCAGAATATGAATGAATTGTCCCTAAAAAAATGTACCCAAATTTTTGGTGACAATATTTTGGTGACAAATTTGGACTTCAAAATTTGTCACCTTTTTTGGAGGGCACAATTTTTCTGGTACAAAATAGCATAGTCAAGATTAGGTGCTCGTTTAAAAGAGAGTCTTGTCTTACAATAAGTTAATAGATTTTTAGATTGAGCCTGAAATGGGTTGGCGGTTGTAAACCGGTTTGTTGGGGCAGAAAATTTTCTGCCCTTACGGAAAATCATTTGGTGTAAAATTTCTGCAAATTGTAGAGGCGCAGAAATCCTGACACGCATACATACGCAACCACGATTTTAAATTTCGATGTCCTTTTAAGGAAAAAACCTCGAAGGTGTCACCACCTTCGAGGTTTAAATAATTGATTTTTAATGCTGTAGAGGCGTATTGCACTTGTCTCGTCCGCCTTTGGCGGGACGGAAATGCCTTTACATTTACGGGGCCAATACGATTTTTTTGATTTCTACGGCGTGGCCCTGCGGATTGATGAGGTGCAGGTAATAAATGCCATTGCCACCCCAGTTGCTGAGATCGATCATGGTTTGCTGCTGGCTAATGGCCGTTTCGTTTACCACCGTTTGCCCGAGGGTATTGGCCACTTTGTATTTCCAGCCCTGCATGCTGCTGAGATTTCCGGCGTCGAGGGTGATGTCCTGATTACCGGGATTGGGCCAGACTTTTAATGTATTGCTATACGCCACTGGATTGTAGGAAGTAATGCCGGTATGAATGAGCAGGGTATCGGTAACCGTAATGCTCTGCTGGCAGATGCCCTGGTTGTAGAGCTGGGTGATTTCCTGTGGTGAAAGCGCCCGGTTCCAGATGGCGATGTCGTCGAGAGTGCCGGTAAATGAATTGCCTCCATGTACACTTCTTCCAAAAAGCGTATTTACATTGTTAATGGTGGTTGTATTTACAATGCTGTCTGTATAGATTAAAATACCGTTTTTGTAAAGTTTGCCTTTTCCTCCCTCGATAGTCAATATGCAATGAGACCATTCACCCAAAGGCAAAATACCAACCTGAGCAGGAGGGTAAATATTATTTCCGGGATCATTTACTTGCCCGACATGAGCATATATACCGCCATTTCCATACCCTGGCTGTGGATCATTGTTATACAACAATTCATAAGATGACGTTGGAGTTGCGTCATATTTGGAAACAATGGCCCCTAAAACAGCCTGAGGTTTTACCCAGGCAGCAATTGAATAATTAACTGACAAGTCCAGGTCGTTGATTGAAATGAACTGATTATTTCCATCTAACGCATATGCTTTACTCTGATTCCCAAACCTATCCGCGGTAAGCGTAGCTCCATTTACCGTACCATTGTTTCCATTCCCACTTTCATCATTGGCATTACCGCAGAATGGCCAGTAGCCTGCGAGGCCTTGTAAAAGCGAACCAGAGAGGTCGGGGCAGTTGGCGCTTACGGCATTACAGTTGTCTTCATTTACAGTAAGCGTTTGGTTTACTGCCACATTGGTAAGAATTGTAGTACGACCAGATGGCCATTTCACTATGAGTGAATCAATTGTGTTCGCAGTTCCCAATCCGAAGTGAATGAACTGAGATTGTGCCAAATATCCCTGAAATGGGGATTTTAGACGATAATAACTATTAGTTCCCACTTTTGCTTTAACCACTGCATAAAAACCATCTGTTCCGGATTGGCATCCTTTCAGGTTTACCTTAATCCACTTATTGGCGCTACTTTGGTTGTTTTTCGCCAATGCCACCTGAAGGAGACTACCAGGAGAATATACAATTCCATGATCACAAGAACCTAAACAATCTAAATCTCCATCATTGTCCATATCAAACCAATTGCCTAGTGGGCTGCTTCCACTTCCACCGGAAAGGCGGATGCCCAATGAACTGCTTTCTTCAGAAAAGCTACCAACTGTATTCACCCAGAACCTGGAACCATCCAATCCCGACTGATCTACGGCAGAGTAATAATCCAAATCACCGTCTAGGTCAAAATCTGTTTCTGAAAATGCAGCATAATACCAGTTTCCTATTCTGAAATTTGGGTTGTTGCTGGAATTTAAAAATGTTCCACTCCCCAAATTTTTTAAAACAGGAACGATGGGTGTACCATTGAAAACATTATCTGAGGTGCCTCCAATGAAATCAAAGTAACCATCCTGGTTGTAATCAGTTTCAATCAGATAACTTGATGAAACACTTATTGGAATGACATTCGGAACTTCAGTAAATGATCCATTCTGATTTTGGAAAGTTTTCACTGAATGGTAATAATATCCTGCGCCCGGCCAGGGATATGTTTGAATCGTTTGAACTATTAAATCCAGATCCCTGTCATTGTCATAATCTGAAAATTGGAACTGTGGGGTAATGTTGTTGGCGAATGGGGGCAAGATGGCAGAAGTATTATTTCCTGAGCCTGAAAAGCCATTGATGTTGCACACTATTTCCTTGGCTCCTCCGCTTATGCTGCGGTGATAGCTTAAATCCGGAAAGCCATCTTTATTTAAGTCAATAATCTGAAAACCACCCGGTGAAGCATTACCTGAAAGTGAAAGGCCAGATGCAATCGTTTTATCCTCGAAATTGCCGGAATTCGATGCACAGAATACCTGGAGTTTGTTGTTGAAATCGACCAATAGGAAATCTTGTTTCCCGTCTTTGTTGAAGTCTGCAACACGCCCGTAACGAATGCTGTCAATTTCGGGCAATCCAACATTTGCAGTAACATTAGAGAATGTTGAGTTCCCATTGTTCTTGAATAATTTTAAGACATATATATTGTTAGAAACATTAGAGGCCAAAAGGTCTTCAAAACCATCTCCATTGTAATCGATAAAACCCCAGATCACGGTTCGGTCTGCCGGAAGACCGGAAGAGGTTGTTACATTGGTAAAAGTTTGCCCGTATGCGCACAAGCAGCTGAAGAGGAAAGTGACGAAAAGACTTCTTTTTTTCATTGTTTTTTCTGTTAATAATTGATTGGATTCGAATTCGTTACTGCAAAATGATTTTCTTGATTTGAATGGTGTTGCTTTTTTGTGCCGGAACATTCGTACTGCCAACACATCTGTTCTTACTCTTATAAGAAGTTGTAACGGTAAATGCCCCCCGAACGAATTGTGCTTGGGAAACCAGGCGAAAAGATGCAGACATTGGGGCTTACAGGCTGATTTACGGATGCTTACAATTTCAAATAAGAATTGGTGGATCCTGAATGCAACTCCATTCCTCAGTAAGAAATACTGTCAGGTAGCAAAGTGCTTTACAGGATCCGATGCAAAAATGAGATTAATATCTAATATTCAAAACATAATTAGATTTTTATCTATCCGCTTATTTGGTTTGGCCATCTAAAGCATGAATAAGGCGATAATTCCGTCATCTTTACCTCCTTGAAAAACAGACCGAAAAGGAAAATGGACCGAACTTTTCGGCGTGGTGGTTTGCTTATCTTCTGTAATTGAGCTACTTTGATGAAAGAGTCTAAAAATTAGATGAAAGTCTAATATATCAATCCTCTCTCTGCCACAAACACATGGCGAGTTTGGTAGATCGGATTATTCAGTTTTTAGAAAGCAATGGCGAAAACATCAGCTCGTTTTCGGCTCGTTGCGGACTAGCAAACGGCGCATTGAATAAAGCCCAGAAGAAGAACGGGGGGCTGAGTGCCGAAAGCATAAAACGAATTCTTCTGGCAAATCCGCACCTTTCGGCTGACTGGCTCTTCGACCGTCCGTCGAGAGAAAAGTTTTTCCCCGTAGAACCAGAGGAAAAACACCTCAGGCCGAATTCATTGCCACAAGAACAGGTTGAATGGGCTATCCAGATTAAGCAGGAAATACAGGAACTACAGCGTCGAATACAGGAATTGGAGTTGAAAGTAAAAAACCGGTAAAGATTTTTTTTTCGCTTTCCGCCAAGGTAGCGAAGCGCATGTCGGACCGTCCAATATGCATTTAGATAACATGGCGGATAGCAAAGAGTAATTGAATCTGATTTTTTCATAATTCAGGTGCCTGAAATACGGATACATATTTTCCTAAAGGCGTTGTAAATTTGCTGATCAATAGAAACATTGTGCAAGCAAGAAAAACCAAAAGCCGTGAAAATAGTCAAAAAGCATGCCTCGTTTGAAGCTTTAAAAGCCAGTAAAACCAAAGCCCTGGATACTGACCAGAGAAATAAAAAGCACTCTGAATTTGAAAAATTCATAAGTACTCTTCGTGACCATAAGTCGCCTCCTTCAAAAGCAAAATAATTGGAGATGGAAAGCAATCTCAAATCCAGTTTATTGGCGATTTGCGCTTTATTGGAAAAATACGAGATTCCCTATTTAGTAGTAGGTGGCACTGCAGTTGCCTTAAATGGTTATTACAGACATTCAGTAAATGAAAAGGGAGACCTGACCGGGAAGCCCGATATCGATATTTGGTACAACCCTACCTATCAAAACTACTTCAAAATTTTGAAAGTTATTGAAGAGCTTGGCTATGATATTTCATCCTTTACAGCCGAAAAAAGTCCTGATCCTAAAAAATCCTATTTCAAGTTGGAATTTGATGATTTTTCCTTTGACATTTTGCCCAGGGTAAAAGCAAATTTGAAATTTACCGAGGTTTTTGCCAGGAAGGATACCGTTAGAATTGATAAAATTCCCATCCATTTTATGATTTACTCTGATTTAATTGAGGATAAATTGGCAGCAGGTAGAAAAAAGGACCTTGAAGATATTAAACAGTTAAAAAGGGTTAGAGGAAAGGCTTAAGCCACCCCATACAATTCTACTCCAAAAACTACGCTTTGCGCCATTTTGGCGAAGCGCATGTCGTACGATAAATAAGTCGGATTTGTAATCAGCAAATGTGACTTAAATCGGGTAATGCCTTTTCGTGGTTCG
>CANETC010000033.1 GCA_947441055.1 Cytophagaceae bacterium
CAGACCTACAGCGCCAGCGGAACTTATACTTTTGACAACGGTTGCGGTACGGATACGCTTTACCTGACAATCACGCCGGTAAGCAATTCAGGTACTTCACAAACTTCTTGCGGCAGCTTCGCCTGGAATGGTCAGACCTACAACGCCAGCGGAACTTATACTTTTGACAACGGTTGCGGAACCGATACGCTTTACCTGACAATCACGCCGTTGAGCAATTCAGGTACTTCACAAACAGCCTGTGGCAGCTTCGCCTGGAATGGCCAGACCTACAGCGCTAGCGGAACTTATACTTTTGACAATGGTTGCGGAACGGATACCCTGTACCTGACGATTACGCCGGTGAGCAATTCGGGAACTACCCAGTCTGCCTGTGGCAGCTTCGCCTGGAATGGTCAGACCTACAGCGCCAGCGGAACTTATACCTTCGACAATGGTTGCGGGACCGATACGCTTTACCTGACGATCACGCCGGTAAGCAATTCGGGTACTTCGCAGACTTCTTGCGGCAGCTTCGCCTGGAATGGTCAGACCTACAGCGCCAGCGGAACTTACACTTTCGACAATGGTTGCGGAACCGATACGCTTTACCTGACAATCACGCCGGTGAGCAATTCGGGTACTTCACAAACTTCCTGCGGCAGCTTCGCCTGGAATGGTCAGACCTACAACGCCAGCGGAACTTATACTTTTGACAACGGTTGCGGAACCGATACGCTTTACCTGACAATCACGCCGTTGAGCAATTCAGGTACTTCACAAACTTCCTGCGGCAGCTTCGCCTGGAATGGTCAGACCTACAGCGCCAGCGGAACTTATACTTTTGACAATGGTTGTGGCACGGATACGCTTTACCTCAGCATCACCCAGCCTTCGAATTCTGCAACGACACAAACTGCCTGCGGCAGCTTCGCTTGGAATGGTCAGACCTATAGCGCCGGCGGAACCTATACCTTTGACAATGGTTGCGGCACGGATACGCTTTACCTGACAATCACGCCGGTTAGCAATTCAGGTACTTCGCAAACAGCCTGCGGAAGCTTCGCCTGGAATGGTCAGACCTACAGCGCCAGCGGAACTTATACTTTTGACAACGGTTGCGGTACGGATACGCTTTACCTGACAATCACACCTTACAGCAGCGACACCAGCACGGTAAGCGCCTGCGGCAGCTACAGTTGGAAGGGAGAAGTTTACACCAGCACGGGTATTTATACCGACACTGCTGGCTGCGCGATCTCGGTTCTTTACCTGACGATTACGCCATACAGCACAATCAACAGCGATACAAGTGTCTGTGGTCCATATACCTTCAACGGAATCTTATATAGCAATTCCGGCGTTTACACCGATACAATCGGTTGCCAGATCCATGTTTTACAACTTACCATTGGTCAGCCATCGGCTGATACATTGGCCCTGACGGCTTGTGATTCACTGGAATGGAAGGGACAATGGTATTTTGAAAGTGACACCGTCACCTGGACGGGCGTCAATGCCGGTGGTTGTGATTCAATTGTAACAGCCTACCTGAACATTGGAAAGACAATCTTCCAAAATGATACAGTAACAGCTTGTGCAAGCTATACCTGGCACGGACTTACCTACAACAGTTCCGGGGATTATATTTTTGTAGGAAGTTCTCCAGAGGGTTGTGATAGTATATTAAGACTTAATTTGACAATCATTCCACTTCCGCAGAAACCGATTATCACGGCTCAGGGCCCGACGAGTTTCTGTAAAGGCGATTCTCTGATTATTAGAAGCAACATTCCGGGAGTATGGAGTACAGGAGTAACTGCTGACTCAATATCTGTGAATGAATCTGGAGACTATTATGTTCTCAATCAAAACGCTTGTGGACTTGCCTATTCAGATACCATTGCGGTGAAGGTTAGTTCGGCAGATTTTGCTATTACACAAAATCCATTGGGAATAGACTCTGTATCCTTTACCTCAAATGTTGCCCAAATAGATAGCCTTCGATGGAATTTCGGTGATGGCAATACTTCAAGCGGAGCAAATCCGGTTCATGTGTACGCCACCTTTGGAACTTTCAATGCGTGTTTAACAGCCTACACATCTGCATGTGATTCAATTAAGATTTGTCGTGTAGTTACCATAACTGGGGAAGCCATCCGTCAGTCGGGATTGGTTAAACTAAATGCGATGCCAAACCCGAGTCGTGGTTTGTATGAACTCAGCGTAGAAAATCTGCGCGGCACCGGTCGGATCGAAGTGCTGGATGCGCTTGGTAAGCTTGTGTACGAGGGTGAGGTAATCAGTGAAGGCATGTTTACGCGCCAGTTACTGGACATCCGCCATGTGGCCATGGGTGTTTATACCTTGCGACTTCAAACATCTCAAGGTCCAAAGCATCTGCGTTTAAAGAAAGATTGATAATTTGTTTATTGTGTTTTCAGATTGACAAAGAGCCCCGCATTGCGGGGCTCTTTGTTTGATTGCGTGATACTGTTCAAAAAAGTGAGTAAAGCTCAAAAGTTTACGATTTTAGGATTGCGAAACTTAAAAAGCATAGACAATGAACTTTACGAATGCCCTATCTTCGCGGCGTAAACCAAAACAAGCGTATGAGCTATATTGAACAAATTGTGGGTCGTCAGATTTTCGACTCCCGTGGCAACCCGACCGTCGAGGTTGATGTGTATACTGAAAACGGTTTCATGGGCCGTGCTGCTGTGCCTTCCGGTGCCTCAACCGGCACACACGAGGCTGTGGAACTGAGAGATGGCGATAAGTCGCTTTACATGGGCAAGTCCGTTTTTAAGGCTGTTGAACATGTGAATACAGTTTTGTCTGATGCACTTGAAGGTTGGGATGTTACCGATCAGAAAGGCATCGACAATTACATGATCGAACTTGATGGTACAGAAAACAAGGCCAATTTGGGCGCCAATGCCATTCTTGGTGTTTCTCTGGCTGTTGCCAAAGCCGCTGCCCAGGAATCTGGCATGCCGCTTTACCGTTATGTAGGTGGTGTAAATGCACTCACGCTTCCGGTGCCTATGATGAACATTTTGAATGGAGGAAGTCATGCCGACAATTCCATCGATTTTCAGGAGTTTATGATCATGCCGGTAGGAGCTGAGTCCTTTTCAGAAGCGCTTCGCTGGGGTTCTGAAATTTTTCATCACCTCAAAAATGTATTGAAAAAAGCAGGTCATTCAACCAATGTAGGCGATGAAGGTGGATTTGCACCCAACCTTAAATCCAATGTAGAAGCCATTGAAGTGGTTTTGCAGGCGATCGAAGTAGCCGGTTACAAACCTGGCGAGCAAGTAATGATTGCCATGGATGCGGCCGCTTCTGAGTTTTATGACCCGGCAACGAAGACCTATCATTTCAAGAAATCAAGCGGAGAAAAGTTGAGCAACCTTGAAATGGCTTCTTACTGGAATGAGTGGACCAAAAAATACCCGATTGCCAGCATTGAAGATGGAATGGCTGAGGATGACTGGGATGGTTGGGCAGAGCTTACAAAGCTTGCTGGTTCCAGAACCCAACTTGTAGGTGACGATCTATTTGTGACCAATGTAAAGCGTCTTCGTGAAGGTATCGACAAGAACATTGCCAATGCCATTCTGGTAAAGGTTAATCAAATTGGGACGCTTTCTGAGACTATTGCCGCTGTTGAAATGGCGCACCGCAATAAGTATCGCAGCATTATGAGTCATCGTAGTGGTGAAACCGAGGATTCTACCATCGCCGATCTGGCGGTTGCGCTCAATACCGGTCAGATAAAGACTGGTTCTGCTTCCCGCTCAGACAGGATTGCAAAGTACAATCAGCTTCTTCGCATTGAAGAGGAGCTGGGTTCACTTGCCTATTATCCAGGAAAGAATTTTTAAGATTCTTTTTCGCCAATAAAAAAGGGCCCTTTTCGGGGCCCTTTTTGTTTTTGATGCTTGGTTTACAATCGATAAGAAATTCCTACATTCATGGAATTGCCTTGCCAGGTAGAGCCAAGCAATTGATAAATTGCTGTAGTTCTTTTGTAGGTGAAGTGGCCGGAAATTCCAACACAATATCCAAGTATTCTTTCCTGGGCCAGTACCAAAGAGTTTGATTGGCCAAATCCAAGTCGGTAATTCCCTAATTTGAGATCTAGCTCTGAAAATGTGCCCACTGTGCCTGTCGTCCTTCCACTTGTATAATTGATGAAGCCTGGGTAGGATTTGTTTTTTATCCTGAAATCATAGAAGTCTCCGCCTTCGGATGTTACGCTGCCACGGATTCCTACAATTCTCCAGTTTAGGTTTCCTAATGGAATGTTGAGGGCGGCTTCGCCAATGCCAGTTATGCCATAATATCTTTTCCAGCCCCTGGATGGAAAAAATTTGTTCACTTCATAAGAACCTCCGAATAGGCCGGTTCCTGCAGCACAGGAGAAATATTTACGGGAATATCCCAGGTGATAGAAAACATCAGCGTATCTGTTCCGTTCGTCGAAGTTGTAACCATCTCCCTGGTTGAAAGAGTAGCTCGCACTCAGGTTATGGCTGTGATGTATGCTGTCTTTGTTGGCAGGTTTCAACAAAAATCGGGTTCCGGAACCAAGATTCCCGGGACCATAGATAAAATTGCTGGAACAAGAAGAAACAAGAATTGTAGACAATACCCCAAGGGCAGTTTTGATAAATAATCTCATGTTAGTAATAGTTTTAGTAGCTGCAATCCTAAATAAAACAGATAAATAAAAAAAATATTTTTCTGTTGAATCAACACTTAAGGCACAAAATGTGCCCTCTACGGCATATTTTAGGCCAAAATCCCTGAAAATTATTTTTTGATGCAACGAACAGAAAAGCCCTGATTGGCTACTGCCGTGGTGTAGAAAACACCTTTGTCGAGATCGGTAATACGGAAAGCTGAGGGATTTGAAATGGCATTCTTAATCCACCAAAAGCCAAGTTTGCCTGCATTTGAAATGCCTCCGGTGCTCAATTTTTGACCAGCCGGCAATGCCTTGAATTTGCTGCTGCCCTGTCCCTCTGCAATGCTTGCTCCCCATGCAGTTGTTCCTGCTTTCATGGCAAGTCCGGCCGTTTCCCAGCCGCCAAGTGCATTGAATAAAGTATCCCAGTTGTTTCTGTCTGGTATTTTCCAGCCACTAGGACATAAGTCCTTTTCGGAACTGATGCAGTAGTAATTGTAATAACGCCCGAAAACGCCATTGTCTGATGAGGAGGCATTGGCAGGCGCATTCGTGGTGTCCCACCTAGCATTGTCCAGATTGTCTTCAATAGGACTTCCATCATTGAATTTTGACGACCGCAGATTGGCCGCCATCCAAAGGCGATTTCCGATCAGGATGCTTGGGTATTGGTTTCCTTCTCCATCTTGTAATCCTGTGCCACATGAAAATGAAGCACCAAAGGAAGTGTCAGCGGCATTGATGGCAAAAGCCCTGAAGGTATAAATTGTTCCGGGAAGCAGACCACTCACAAGGCCCGAAAAAGCACTGCTGTCATTGGTTCCTGCTAGAATGTAATTGTTTGTTCCCGGGACCGGATTTGCGCCTGTTCCCCAACAAACTCCCTTTCCTGTAATACCCTGAAGACCAGAGATTGTACATGCCTTTAAACCATCCCATACGAATGAAATGCTGTCAATTCCGGATGCACTTAAACGAACTGATTTAATCTGGTGGAATGGCTTTACTGAAAGTTGATTTCCATAAGTGGTATCTGTTTTTCCTGAGGAGGAAAGTGAAATGGCAAAGGAGCGGAAAAACCAATCTCTGCTGTAATCGCTGAGTCTGGTTTCTATGGAAAATGTTCCGAATCCACTTCCCACTGAAACTACGGAATCGATCTTGATTTTTGGAAGCGCCGATAATCCAAAGCAAATTCCCTTGGAAGTAATCGTGTAATTGTCTTTTGAATTTACAGTTCCGGAAACCAGGATTTTTCCGTTTTCAAATCGAAGCGAACTTGCTTCTGTATTTACTTCAATTGTGGTTCCTTGCCCATTAGGATTGGGCGTTGGGTTGGTTTCGTCTTTACATGCCGTTAATATTAAACAGGCGAAAGAAATAAATCCAAGCAGAAATGACCCGAATTGCTTCATCAAAATATCAGAATGGGAAATAGTATAGCTTGAGTTTTACCGAATTGGCCGGCAACAGCATTCTGTTCACCGAGATGGTCCATTGTGAACCATAAATATTAAGGCTTGTATTTGATTTTTTGCCATCGAGTAAATCCTGAATATGCCCGGTAATGTTGCAGCGGTACATATTTCCCGTGGCTTCGTAGGCAAACAATCTTGAGGCCAGCGCAGTCGCCGCTGTTTCTCTTGATGGATAACCTTGTTGTAAAAGCGCAAATACATTGGTTTCGTTCAGAACATTTTGGGAAAGGTCTGCCTCGTTTGGGTTCTGGTAATCATCGCGGCTCGTAATACGGATGAATTCAGGTGTCGCCAGAGATGATGGGTCCTGAGGTTTTATCTCAAGTTCTGCTTTGAAGATTTTTACTTTTCGATTGAGGCTTTGTTTCCAGGCCATCAAACCGGGAATTTTTAGTTTTACAGCCAGACCACTTCCGCCCTGAATGGCTGCAATGCCATTGCTTAAAGAAGCCGGAAGTCCAGCCCCGGCAGGAACTCCTGCCCAAGGAGTGCCGTTAAAATCAGGAAGCAGTGAATAATACTGAACAGTAGTTTTGTTGGTTCTGAAACGAAGAGATTTTTCTTCTGGCTGCTCATTTCCTCGTTTTACACGGTAAAAAATTTGAAGAAATGCGGGTGAAGATTCATTGTTATACTGCAAATCAAATCGGCTTACCTGTGCTACAGAATCCAGAGATTTCAAGGCAAAACCCTTCCATCTTTCTAAAAATTGCTTGTCATCTGTCAAAGTTTTTTTCTCTTTCCAGAATGAAATGATTTCACGGCCAAGCTGGTTGGCATCAATTCGAATGCTTGTTTCTGTTCTCGTTGCATTCAGTGTGTTGATATAAGGCTGCGATTCATAAAGCGGTGCAGTTTCTCCTGAGAAGTGACTCCGATCGCCGTCCAGATTTTCTGTCAAACGAAAAAGGCCGAATTGGTCCTTACCAAATTTCCCGTAGGTTTTGTCATTGTTGAGGATGATGACCGCCCGGGTGTATTCATCCAAAATGCTGTCGGGACAAACCTGTGGATATGATTCCGGCAAAAACTGGAAATACCCTTCCGCAGACATTTTGCCTAAAACACCATCGGTATAAGTTCCGGCCAGAACATATTCTCTGCCAGAACTTAGCAGGCTATCCATCCGGAAAGTCTCTGTAGAAATAGAAAAGGTGTCTACATACTCAGTTCCCGCAGTTTGCAATCCAGACGGGGCTTCAAAAGCCTGACCGTCATCTTTAATGCAGCTTCCAAAAAAAAGGGCTGACACGGTTAATGTCAGCCAGAATGTGATTTTTTGTGCCACCAAGTTATCCTGCCAGGTCTTGGTAGATTGACATATAGTTTTCAACCCAATCCTCACTTTCATGGTCAATTTCGGTGAGGCGCTTGTTGTCATCCTTATCCATGTTTGCGAGAACCTGGTTCAGTTGCTCACTGTATGGCTCAGTTCTTTTTAAAACAACATCGGCGTATTGAACGGCGATTTTCATCATCGCTTCATAATCTGCAGTATGTAAATTGTTGAGCATCTTATCATCGATGTCCAGCATCTTCACCTTTTCCAGCATGCTAATGCGGTCGAATTTGTGATCGAAGCCAGTGTTATAAATTGAGAAAACAGCCTTCGCATTTTTGAACATTGGGTCGTTCTTGTAGGTTGTTTTCATGTACATCGGAATGAGGCTGGTCATCCAATCGTTGCAATGAACGATGTCTGGAGCCCATCCGAGCTTGCGGACTGTTTCAAGCACACCTTTGCAAAAGAAGATGGCTCTTTCGTCGTTGTCTGCATGGAAGCGGTTATCAGCATCCACAAAAACCGACTTTCTGTGGAAATAGTCTTCGTTGTCAATAAAGTAAACCTGAAGTTTGGCATTCGGGATGGAAGCAACCTTGATTACCAAGGGCTTTTCCTCATCGCCCACAGAGATGTTAATTCCAGAAAGTCTTACTACCTCATGAAGCCTGTTTTTCCTTTCATTAATGGTACCGAAACGAGGTACTAAAATCCGAATTTCCATTCCGCGTTCCTGCATCACCTGCGGAATACGCCGGATAAAATCGGCTACTTCGGAAGTCTGTAAGAAAGGATTGATTTCACTTGCTGCATAGAGTATTCGAAGTTTAGACATAAGGCTTTTTGGTTGTCTGATGTTTGATTCCACAATGGAAGTGCAAAAGTAAACAAAAATTAGGCAGAATTCAATAAAGAACTTAGCATTGCTGTCGCCAATCAGTCTCGAAAAAGAGATTGGGCAGCCCTATAAATATCTGATTGATAAGCCGAAAAAGTGGAGAGCACTGGGCAGAAAGATTTTTTGAAAAATCTGGTTCGGGAGTGGAAAAACTCAGGACACACAATAGGTTTTGTTCCAACCATGGGTGCCTTGCATCAGGGACATTTGGATCTTGTTCGTCGCGCCCGGCGTGAGTGCGATCGGGTTGTGGTCAGCATTTTTGTTAACCCCCTTCAGTTCAACAATCCAGAGGACCTTTTAAAATATCCCCGGCATCCAGAAGCGGATGCTGCAATGCTGGAAAGCGAATTAGTCGATTTACTTTATTCGCCACAAGCCACTGATTTTTACCAGATTCCATCCGTAACTACCCTTGATTTTGGCAGTGCTGGGGCCGGACTTGAAGGCGCCATGCGGCCCGGCCATTTCTCTGGAGTGGGTTTGGTGCTGGCCCGGTTGTTTCATCTTGTTCAGCCCGATAAAGCGTATTTTGGTGCAAAAGATCTTCAGCAAGTTGCGGTTGTAAAAACCCTGGTACGCGACCTTGAGTTCCCGCTTGAGGTGGTTCGTTGTACCACACGAAGGGAAGAAAATGGTTTGGCCATGTCTTCAAGAAATATGAGGCTTTCGCCGGATGGAATTCAATTGGCGTCCCATTTGCACAAAGCGCTTCAATTGGCAATGGGCAATTCTAAGGGGCACATTAACCCACTCTCCAGCAAATCTGCGGCTCTTGATTATCTGCATACATTTCCGGGCATTGAAATTGAGTATTTGGAATGGGTGGATGCCAATTCCATGCAAATTTGGAATGAAGGTCCCGAGCCGGAAGAACCGGCTGTTTGTCTGGCGGCCTGGGTTGAAGGCGTCCGTCTGATTGACAATTTGATTGCCGAATGATGGGCCAGAATAAAAATTTCATGTGCTGCTTTTCACAGCCTGACAATTTCATTGGTGCTGATTGTGTAAACTTGCACCGCATCTGGCCAACTATTCAAAGTCGATGCTGTACCAAAGCACTGCATGAAGGATAGGATAATTAATTTTCTGCTGGCTCTTTACGGGGTTTTCCTCCTGACGCTCATGCTGCTGGCTCAGATGTTGCGTTTTCTCAACATTCCAAAGCCTTCTCCTCCCACACCCACCTACTATGCAAAGCTTATCTGGAGGAATTTCGGCCTGGCTCTTTTTTTTATTTGCCTGTATTTCCAGGCTGTGGATATGAATCTATTCTGGCTTTTCGGGAAAAGTCCCAGCCTGACAGATCTGGAAAAACCCCGCCTTGCCGAAGCCTCGGAAGTTTATTCTGCAGATGGAATTCTACTCGGAAAGTATTACCGTGAAAATCGAAGTACCACAGAATACAAAGAGATTTCTTTGAATGTGGTAAAGGCCTTGCTTGCCACCGAAGACATCAACTTTACGGGCCACACCGGTGTAGATTTAAATGCTACCATGGGCATTGTTTATTATATGCTCAAGGGCGATAAAAGAGGTGGAAGTACCATAACCCAACAGCTTGCCAAAAACCTGTATAAAACCCGGAAGAAAAGCAATTTCGGTGGGGTTTTGAGTTACATCCCCGGAGTAAAAACCCTGGTAGATAAAACCAAGGAGTGGCTCACTGCCGTAAAACTCGAGCGTGCTTATACCAAAGAGGAAATCCTCAAAATGTATTTGAATACGGTTGATTTCGGGTCCAATTCCTATGGAATTCGTACTGCGGCGCAAACTTTTTTCCGAACAAGTCCGGGAAGACTCAAAGTGGAGGAAGCCGCGGTTCTCATCGGAATGCTGAAGGCAACTACCACTTACAATCCCAAAAAGAACTATCAGAAATCCTTGAAGAGGAGAAATACTGTCCTTGCGCAAATGTTCAAATATGGCTTTTTGAACAAGCCAGAACTTGATTCCCTTTCGGCCTTGCCAATACGGCTCAATTATGTAAAAGAACTTCACCCAGATGGTGTGCTGGATTATTACGGTACTTTCCTTACCAGAAAACTAACAGAATGGGCCGACAGTTCAGGCTATGACATTTACAGCGATGGTTTAAAAATCCGCTTGACCATCGATATCCGTTTACAGGAAATTGCGAGGCAGTCAGTAGACGAGCACATGAGCGGCCTTCAGAAACGCTTCGATGAACACTGGAGGGGGCAGAATCCATGGCGAGATGAAAGAGGAAATGAAATTCCAGATTTTATCGAATCAATGGTGCAGCGCACAGAAGGATATAAATCGCTGGTCAGGAAATTCGGAGAAAGGAAGGATTCCATTGATTTCTACCTGAACAAGCCCAAAAAGATGGTCATGTTTACCTGGAAAGGGCCTGATACTTTAATGATGAGCACCCTGGATTCCCTGCGTTATTGCAAAAGAATCCTGCATGCCGGGTTTATGGTAATGGAGCCATATCAAGGTCAAATCAAGGCATGGATTGGGGGAATTGATTATGGCTTTTTCAAGTATGACCATGTGGCCCAGTCTGTAAGGCAGCCGGGTTCCACATTCAAAGCATTTGTTTATGGAGCTGCCATGGAGCAGGGTTATAGTCCATGCCAGCGCATTCAGGATTCGTATCGCAAGTACGATTATGAAGAAGATTCTGCCGGAATAATTGTGAAGAGGAGCTGGGTTCCGGGAAATGCCACAGGTTATTATTCGGGTTCCAACATGACACTTCGCCATGCAATTGGCCGGTCTATCAATTCAGTTGCTGCTCAGCTTACAGAATTATTGGGTAAGGCTGCGCGTGGTACGGCTGACAAGCCTGAATATAATAAGCTAAAAGACATTCAGATTGGCGCCTCTGTCGTGGCGGCCTTTGCCCGTCGTTGTGGCATTCGCTCCAAACTGGAGGAAAAGCCTTCCATCGGCCTTGGTTCTTCCGATGTATCGGTTTACGACATGGTAGGCGCATACAGTGTTTTTGTGAATTCAGGATTCTGGAAAGAACCTACGATTGTGGCCAAAATAGAGGACAAGAAAGGGGAAGTGATTCGGGAATTTTCGGCTCCTACACAGAAGGTAATGAGCGAAGAAGCTGCTTACCGGATGGTGCATATGCTTAAAGGTACGCTTGAGGAGTCGGCCGGAACAGCACAGGCACTTTTTGATCCCAAGTTTTGGGTTTATGGAAATGAGTATGCAGGCAAAACCGGGACTTCCAGCAACCAGTCGGATGGTTGGTTTATGGGTCTTAACAAGGATTTCGTTGGTGGAACCTGGGTAGGCGCGGAGGAGCGCTGTGTCCATTTTCGGGGCCTTCGGCAAGGGGAAGGTTCCAAAACCGCATTGCCGGTTTTTGGTCTCTTTATTCATAAACTATACGCCAATCGCCAGCTCGGCTACAAGCCGGGAATGTTTCCCAGGAAAAATTTCAAGATCCCTTCCTGTCCAACCCGTTTAGCCAAAAAAGCGGTAGATTCAACAGCAACAGAATTGGAAGCAGCCGAGCCCGTTCCGGAGGAGCTCATTATGGATTAAGCTTTGCTTAGTATTCGTTGCTGAACCGGGTGTTCACCACATTGTTGAATATGGAGCCGAACCGGTAGGATACCGAGGCATAGAAATAATAAGAAAAATTGGTGGCAATTACCTGCTGGCTGAGCAAGACCTGATCGATGCTGGCACCTTCTTTTGGCAGGTTGATTTGATTTCGGATAAAAGAGAAATTTCCATCCAGGCTAATCGAAAGTCCTTTGAAAATACGGGCACTCATGCTGGCGTAAATGGAGGTACTATTTTTTCTAAGGTCATCCAGCAAAATACTTGTACTCATACCCAGAGAGGCGCTGCCCCATGAAGGATTGAAGCTTCCCTGAATATTGAAATTACCCAATGGGCGCCATTCTCTTTTTTTGAGGTAAATGGTTGTGTCGGCATAATCATAATATTGGCTTCCTGCATAAATGGATGCTGTAAGCTGTTTGGTCTGCGAATTTTTATAAGGGAAAATATTGTATTCCAGTGCCAATGAATTGACAACAGCATTTTTAAAATTGTCAAAACTGCTTCTTGACCAAGAGTTGAATGTGCCGGCTGACCAATGCTGGTTCAGCGATTTCACGAAATAGCCCGAGGCTCGGTAGCTATCAACCAGATATCTACTTTTTTCGCCCAGATAATCGTATTGATTGACACGGGAATTGTATCGTGCAGACAACTTTATCTTGTGGGTTTCCTTTACCTGGGTGGCCGCTATCCAAGTTCCTAAACTGGTGCTAATGCTTGATTTTTGGCCATCACCATTGCCATAAATACTTAAGTTATAAATCCATGCGTTGAAGGGATCTTCTTCAGGATTGCTTCCTTGTCCAATTTCCTGGTTGTCTGTGGTATCGGTACTGCTGATTTTGAGCACATCGTGGGTTTCTGTTTGCATCGCATAACGCACCAGTCCCAACTGCATATGTTTCAACAGAATTTCTCGAACTTCATTATCCGTGTTTATCCCTGTTGTCGTAAAAGAAACAGTATCCCTTAGATGACTTATCTTGCCTTGACCTTCAAAAATCAGGTTGTATTGGCCGCCTCCAGAACCTGTTGAAAGCGAGTTGATTCGCAGGTTAACATCGGCCACAAATTGATCTTGTACAAAATAAGCCCAAGTGGTCTGGGTTTTCAAGTAGTCGTCGTAGCACCAGGAACTACAATTGATAAAAACCTTGATTGCTTGTTTGTTGCTGTCAGCTGCGATTGCCAGATTCCCTAAATTTTGTGCTTTGGAGAAATGGCCCCCGGTTAGAAGCAGAATAAAAACAAGCGCGCTTAACCGGTATTTTCTCAACATGGAATTTGACAATTTTTATGCGAATAACGGGGTTCTGTAAAGATTCTTGAAAAGTAATTCCGGGATAATTGGTTATTCTTGCTTTTGGCATTCAAGTTCGTACAAATGAATTTTTTAGTAAACACCCTGATATCAGCCATCGCCATTGCGATAACAGCTTTTCTAATACCCGGAATTGAAGTGGGTGGAATTTGGGAGGCAATGCTTGTAGCAGTTGTTATGGCCTTGCTCAACCGATTTGTGAAGCCAGTTTTGGCACTGCTTACGCTCCCGCTTTCCATCATTACGCTTGGCCTGTCATACCTCGCCATCAATGTTGCGATGGTTTACCTGGCCGCCTGGATTATTAGTCCTGGTTTTGAAGTTCACGGATTCCTTTCAGCACTTATTTTTTCCATTGCACTTTCTATTGTGAACTCAGTGCTGGACGGAATGGCCGGGGATTAAAAATCACCCGAACCATTTTTTATAAAAGGTAGTTCGTACCAGGAGCGGGGGTCGAACCCGCACGATCTTGCGATCACAGGATTTTAAGTCTTGAAAATTCTCTTTTCAAAAGTGCAAAAATGCACTGATTTTCAACATACTAATTTCAAATTCTATGACTGCGAAGCTCCTGACATGTGGGGCCTTTGCGTCATTTTAACCCAGATAATGCATTAGAACTTCGTTATGAGAGTCTAACATGCAATAAATCAGCGCCTTTTATTCGAAATTCGTAGCAGCGCTACGGATACAGAAAAAAAGGCGGCGAAGCCTCTGATTTGAAGCAGGTTAGTCTAGGAATACCTGCCTGTGGCAGACAGGGATTTTATAATGCGTTTTCTGGGTTAAAGCAATTTAGACATCTTTTTGCAGACATGGAATTCCTAATTTGGGTTCTGGTTTTAACACTCCTCCACCAAACAATGGTTCTGTTTCTCTGCTTCAGGAAGACAGACGGTCATTGGTAATTCCCTCCTCACCAAATTGAGAATCTGGGGCAATCATATTAACAGGTATATAGAGCATCAGAAATAAGCGAACTGTTTTCATGCTGAAATTTGGAATCAGGTAAAAATTATCAGGCACATATAGGTATCAGGTGCTTATAATCTGTATGGATGAAAAGTAATCTGTTCAAGCATAATTGCTTTGGAGCAGGTATCAAAATAAACAAACATTGTGGAGATGCTGTAATGGAAGAAGACTCTTAGCCCAAGGTGGGCTGATAAATAACGAATCAGGATATTTACTATTGGATAGTACGCTCTATTTTTGACTTACAACTTGCTGTTTACAAGTCAACTGTTATTTTTGAACTCCCAAAAACATAAAAATAGTTTCATATATAATATTCAGTGCTATGCGTTTGATTTTTACTAAAGGTGCAGCAATTCTTCTTTTTCTAACACTACCTTTTTTTCTTTCGAAAGCCCAGAGTCCCCTTGTTAGTTCTTTTTCTCCGGCTTCGGGACCGGTGGGCTCATTGATTACCATCAATGGAAATAACCTGGCTGATCCTACGGCTCTGTCTATAGGAGGCGTTCCGGCACTTGTAATTTCTTCTTCAGCTTCTTCGGTTACGGCCTTTGTGATGCCGGGTACGGTAAGCGGGCCGATAGGGATCACCTCAGCCGCTGGCAGCAGCAATTCGGGCACTTCCTTTACCATATCTTCTGCAGCTGCCATCAGCACCCAGGCGGGTGATAAAAAGACGGCCAAGGGCAATTCCGGTAAACCCTTTCTCGGTCTACAGGTGGCCGTAAGTGCTGACGGTAATACGGCGGCGGCTGGCGGCACCACCGACAACAACGATGCCGGTTCGGTCTGGATTTTTACCAAGGTAAACGGCTTCTGGACTCAGCAGGGTCCGAAACTGGAAGGCTTCAATGGGTCTGGAGCTTCTTCCTTTGGCCTTAGTCTTGCCCTCAGTGCAGATGGTAACACAGTGGCCATTGGCGGACCAGCCGATGGCTATGGTGCCGGCGCAGTCTGGGTTTATACAAGAAGCGGATCGGCCTGGAGCCCGCAAGGCATCAAGCTGGTACCCACAAATCCCTCCGGTTTCGGAACTCTTTTTGGTTCTTCGGTTAGCCTGAGTGCCGATGGCAATACCCTGCTGGCCTCCGGCACCGGAGATGATTCCGGAAAAGGGGCCGCCTGGGTATTCAGCCGGATTGACGGAGTTTGGTCGCAACAGAGTAAAATTGTTCCGGCAGGTTTAACCGCGGGTACGAAAGCGGGATTTTCCTCAACCATCAGTGCGGATGGCAGCACCTTTGCGATTTCCAGTCCCTACGATGCGGATTCTTCTGGGGCGGTCTGGGTATATACCGGATCGGGTGCAAGCTGGTCCCCGCAGGGAGGCAAGATTTCGGTTTCTTCGCCAACGCTTACGGCCAAAGCCCGCCTTGGCAGCGCTCTTTCCCTGAGCGCCAATGGCCATACCCTGATGGCGGGTGCCGCCACCAATAACCTGGATCAGGGTTGCGCATTGATTTTCACGCGCTCGGGGTCAGTATGGACACAGCAGGCGAAGCTTTTTGGAAGCGGAGCTTTGAATGCAGCACGGCAGGGTAGCTCAGTCAGTCTGAGCGCGGATGGAAACCGTGCAGCCCTGGGAGCTTATCAGGATGGATTTGGCCAGGGCTCGGCCTGGGTATTTTCCCGCAGTGGGAGCACTTGGACCCAACAGGCGAAATTTACGGGCAGCGGAGCATCCGGCACATCAGCCCAGGGCCTTTCGCTGAGCCTGAGCGCCGATGCACAAACCCTCACCATCGGCGGGCCAAACGACAATACAGAGAAAGGCGCGGTCTGGTTCTTCGGCCCGCTTCCGGCTGCTCCGGAGCTGAGCAGTTTTACGCCTTCTACGGCCAGCGACGGGATTGAGATTGTGATTGAAGGAAATAATTTTACCGGAGCCACGGCCGTGAGCTTCGGCGGAGTGGCAGCGCAGGAATTCACCGTATTGAGCGGCACAAGGATAAGGGCTATGGTAAGCAATGGTGCCAGCGGATCAGTATCGGTTACCACATCAGGTGGTACCGGCAGCAAGGCCGGCTTTGTATATAGTTTTTCTCCACAGCCTACGATTACCTCGGTGAGCCCGCTGTCAGGTCCGGTGGGTGCGCTTGTGGGCCTGAAGGGAACCAACCTGCTTAATCCGGTAGGTTTTACCATAGGCGGAGTACCGGCGCTGATCATTTCTAATACCAGCACCCGGATTACGGCAATGGTGATGCCCGGTGCTGTAACCGGAGCCATCAGCCTTAACAACGGTAGCGGTACGGCAAGCGGGGGCACCTTCAGCATTTCGGCACCCGGTACAATAGCCGACCAGCAGGGAGATAAACTGCCAGGTTTCAATCTGCCTTTAAATGCACAGGCAGGTACTTCGGTGGCCATAAGTGCCGACGGCAATACGGCTGTGGCGGGGGTGCCTTATGACGAAGGCGGCAAGGGGTATGCGCTGGTCTTTGTGCGGGAGGGTTCGGTTTGGGCCTTGCAGGAAAAACTTCAGGGAGTAGGCAGTTCCAATGCACTCCAGGGCATGGCGGTGGCCATCAGTGCTGATGGAAATACTGTTGCAGTGGGCGGACCAAAGGATAATAATTCAACCGGAGCTGTGTGGATATTTACCCGCAGCGGGGAAGACTGGACCCAGCAGGGCGGAAAAATTACAGGTACTTCATACAACGGGCAGGCAGCCATGGGCAGCTCAGTAGCTTTGAGTGCTGATGGTAATCTGCTGGCATTTGGAGGACCGGGCGATAATACAGGCGAAGGCGCTGTGTGGCTTTACAGCCGCTCAGCCGGCGTATGGAGTCTGGCGGTGCCCAAGCTCATAAGTAGTTTCAATATCGGACCTGCGCAGTTGGGTAATTCACTTGGGCTGAGTGCAGACGGTAAATACCTGATTGCTGGCGGTTCTCAGGATGAAGATGCAGAAGGTTCTGCCTGGGTTTTTGCTAAAAGCGGCAGCAGCTGGGCTTATCAGGCAAGGCTCCGGGGAAGCGGCAGCAGTTTTGCGGAGCAGGGCAAAAGTGTGGCCATCAGTGCCGATGGCAAAACAGCACTGATCGGCGGGAATGTCAATGAGGAAGGAAAGGGTAATGTCTGGGTATTTACCCGCAGCGGAAGCAGTTGGACCCAGCAGGGTTCGGCGTTAAGAGGAAATGATGCAGTAGGTCCTGCCTTTCAGGGCCAGAGCGTGGCATTGAGTGCCGACGGAAACACAGCAGCCATCGGTGGCGACAATGATGCCGGCAATTTGGGTGGGGTTTGGATTTTCCGGCGGAGTGGCGGCAACTGGAATCAAGACGGGCCAAAGCTATTTATAGACGGAAGAAGCGGCAATGCAGCGGCCGGCTATGCACTAGCACTAAGTGCCGACGGGCAGACTCTGCTCAGCGGAGGACCAAAAGACAATATCAACCGAGGTGCCGTCTGGGTTCATTCCAGGCCTTCCGGCCCACCTCAGATCAGCGGTTTTTCACCAAATGAGGGACCGGTAGGAACGGTTATTACCATCAACGGTAGCAATTTTTCCGGGGTAAGCAAGGTAAGAATCGGCGGTCAGGCCGCGGCTTCCTTCAGCATTATTGATGCCAATACCATTCAGGCAACGCTGGGAAGCGGTAACAGCGGCTTTGTACGCTTACAGAACAGCCTTGGCGCCGACAGCCTGGGGCAGTTTGATTTTCAGCGGCAGCCCATCATCAGCAGCTTTACACCACTCAGTGCCGCCAGCGGCAGTACCGTCACCATCAGCGGAAGTAATTTTACCGATGCCAATTATGTGAGCTTTGGCGGCATACCGGCAAGTTCCTTCACGGTAGTCAGTGCTACTGAGATTACGGCAGTGGTAGCAGGCGGTGCATCTGGAGCTATTTCAGTAACATCTCCAGCAGGTACTGGAAATCTGGCTGGTTTTACCTTCATACCACCTCCGGTGGCTGTGGTGAGCAGCTTCAGTCCTTTATCCGGAACCATTGGCGATACCATCACCATCAGCGGCAGCAATTTCACCGGCGTAACGGCCGTAAGCTTTGGCGGCACACCGGCTGCCTATTTCAAAGTGATTAATGGCAGCACCATCAAGGCGGTGCTGGCGGCGGGAACCTCCGGTGCTGTTTCCGTCAGTAACCAGGGTGGCACAGGCAGCCTGGCCGGTTTTACTTTTGTGTTTCCTTCCACGCCACTGATTACCTCCATTACGCCTGCTTCCGGCAGCGTTGGGGCCAGCATCACCATCATTGGAAATGGAAATGGTTTCAACGGGGTCACGGCTGTGACATTTGGAGGCACGGCGGCAGCTTCTTTTACGGTAGTGAATGCCAATACCATCACGGCTGTGGTGGCAGGCGGTTCCTCCGGTGCAGTTTCGGTTACCAACCCGGCCGGTACAGGCAGCCGGCCCGGCTTTACATTCATACCGCCACCATCTCCGGTGATTACTTCCTTCACACCCACTTCGGCCACACCGGGAAGCATCATTACCATCAGCGGGAGTAATTTCGCTGCCTCTTCGTCTGTGAGTTTCGGCGGAACGGCCGCGGCCTCCTTTACGGTGGTAAACGGCAACACCATCACGGCCATGGTGGCAGCAGGTGCTTCTGGCCAGGTATCGGTAAGCACCCCCGGTGGCACGGGAAGTTTGGCGGGTTTCACGCTTACACCCACCACCAGCCCGGTTATTTTTTCTTTCACGCCCATTTCCGGCTGCCCTGGTACCGCTATTACCATTACCGGCTTGAACCTGAGCGGCACCACCGCCGTTAGCATCGGGGGTACAGCAGTAAGTTCTTTTACGGTAAACTCTGCCACGCAAATTACCGCTACAGCGGGCAGCGGCGGTAGTGGAACCATACAGCTTAGCACCGCTGCCGGCACAGCCAGCAGCAACACAAGCTTTACCATGAATCCCCTGCCGGGGAGACCAGGCTCCATAACGGGTACCTCCACTGTTTGCCAGGGCCAGAATGGTGTAAGTTACAATGTACCGGCCATTGCCAATGCGACAGGCTACAACTGGACCCTGCCTTCCGGAGCCAGCATTGTATCGGGCAACAACACCAACAACATCACAGTAAACTATTCGTCCACGGCCAGTGCAGGAAACATTACGGTGGCAGGTACCAATGGCTGCGGCAGTACCAATGCCTCTCCTGGCAGAAATGACCCCACTTTTAATTCTACAGATCTGGGATTTGGTACAGGAGATGGAGCAGATAATACTGTAGGTGCTAGCGCCATTCAGCCCGATGGGAAAATACTCATAAGTGGTGGTTTCTACTTTTTCAATAATTTGCAAAGAAATTATTTCACTCGTCTGAACTCTGATGGCACGCTGGATGCCGGTTTTGGACCTCCTTCAACAGGACCAAATAATCCTGTTTCTTCAATAAGCCTTCAGTCGGATGGTAAGGTAATAATCGGCGGTAGTTTCACTGTTTTCAGCATTTCCCCATTTGATGTTGTAAATCGGAATTGCATCGCCCGGCTGAACTCTGATGGCACGCTGGATGCGGCCTTCAATCCTGGCACAGGTGCAAATGCCGATATATTTACCACCGCTCTTCAGCCCGATGGGAAAATCATCATCGGTGGGGCGTTCACCACTTACAACGGCATCGCCAGAAATTACATCGCCCGGCTGAATTCGGATGGGAGCCTGGATGCGAGCTTCAATCCCGGTACGGGGGCAAGCGGGAGTGTCAATGACATTGCCCTTCAGCCTGATGGCAAGATTATCATAGGAGGCTTTTTCACTACTTACAATGGAACGGCGAGAAGCCGAATCGCCCGTCTGAATGCGAATGGCAGTCTGGACGCAACCTTCAATCCCGGTACGGGGGCAAGCGGCCTTGTCAATGACATTGCCCTTCAGCCTGATGGCAAGATCATCATCGGAGGCTTTTTCACTACATACAACAGCACAACCCGAAACAACATTGCTCGTCTGAATTCGAATGGGTCACTTGATACGGGTTTCCCACTAAGTGGTACAGGGGCGAATGATGCCGTTAGGACCACTACCCTTCAGCCTGATGGGAAAGTGATCATCGGAGGCAATTTCACCAGCTACAACGGCACCACCCGAAATCGAATCGTCCGCCTGAATGCAGATGGAAGCCTCGATGCAACCTTTAATCCTGGTACTGGTGCAAATGATATTTCTGTTGTCATCACCACCAATGTTCAAACTGACGGGAAAATCATCATTGGGGGAAATTTCACATCATACAATGGCACAGCCAGAAACCGCATCGCCCGTCTGAATGCGAATGGCGGTCTGGATGCGAGCTTCAATCCAGGCACCGGGGCAAATTCCACTATTCAAATAAGTGTCCTCCAGCCTGACAGCAAGATTATCATTGGGGGTGATTTTACAGCCTATAATGGTACAGTTACAAACAGCATAGCCCGTCTGAATGCTGATGGTATTCTCGACGCAGGGTTTAATTCAGGAACAGGTGCAAACAGCACAGTGTGGAGTACTCTTTTACAACCCGATGGTAAGGTAATTTTGGGTGGGTGGTTTACTTCATACAATGGAACCGCGAGAAGCCGGATCGCCCGTCTCAATTCGAATGGTTCGTTGGATGCGAGCTTCAATCCAGGTACAGGACCTAATAGCTTTGTTCAGACCACGGCTCTACAATCTGATGGGAAAATTATTGTTTGTGGCAGTTTCACAAGTTATAATGGCATTGGAAGAAACTCAGTTGCCCGGATCAATGCAGACGGAACACTCGATGCAACTTTTAATCCCGGAACCGGAATAGGTGGAACATTTACTAATGTGTTTGGTGTAAGCATCCAATCAGATGGAAAGATTATTATAGCAGGGGCTTTTGCTTCTTATAATGGCACTGTTAGAAATAATATTGCCCGCCTTAATACCAATGGGAGTCTGGATGCTACTTTTTCTCCCGGCACAGGTACGGATGGTAGTATATCGGCAATTGCTCTTCAGCCCGACGGAAAAATCATCATCGGAGGTTCTTTTACAAGCTATAATAGCATCGTTAGAAATAATATTGCCCGCTTGAATACCAATGGGAATCTGGATGCTACTTTTTCTCCCAGTTCAGGTACGGATGGTAGTATATCGGCAATTGCTCTTCAGCCCGATGGAAAAATCATCATAGGAGGGTCTTTTACAAGCTATAATAGCATCGTTAGAAATAATATTGCCCGCTTGAATGCGGATGGCACGCTGGATGCGACTTTCAACCCCGGTACCGGCACTAATAGCACTGTCACTACCATCTTACATCAAACTGACGGAAAAATCATCATAGGAGGAGGCTTTACGAGTTTTAATGGTACGGGAAGAAACCGCATCGCCCGGATTATTGGTTCCGGATTTCCGGTAACGGTTAATCCTTTACCTTCATCCGCAGGCAGCATTACGGGCACTGCATCTGTTACTGCTGGCCAGAATGCCATAGCTTACAGTGTGCCGGCCATGGCCAATGCCACGGGATATAACTGGATACTGCCTGCAGGAGCCAGCATAGCCTCGGGCAGCAATACCAACAGCATTACGGTAAACTTTTCCACTTCGGCCGTTTCAGGAAATATCTCCGTGGCAGGAACCAACGCCTGCGGCAGCGGCGTTGCCACTTCTTTTGCGGTAAGCGTTACACCGCTTACTCCCGTAGTTTCCTCTTTTTCACCTGTTTCGGCCTATTCCGGCACCACCATTACCATCACCGGCAGCAATTTTACTACCGCTACGGCGGTGAGTTTTGGTGGCACTCCGGCGGCATCTTTCGTTGTAGTAAACGGCAATATCATCACGGCCATTGTCACAACCGGAGCCACAGGTAATGTATCGGTTACCAATCCGGCCGGCACGGGCACCAGAGCAGGCTTTACTTTTTTGTCGGCTCCGGCGCCTGCCATATTTTCATTTTCCCCAACTTCAGGCTGTCCCGGCAGTGCTGTAATAACCATTACAGGAAGCAACTTCACCGGTGCTACCGCCG
>CANETC010000034.1 GCA_947441055.1 Cytophagaceae bacterium
AAAACTGGGGTTGATATTTTTGCATATTCGGCAAGATGCGACATGTCCTGACAAATAATTGCAAAGTTTGCCTTCTCTGGTTTTATGTTCTTGATTTTGGCAATTTTCTCAATGGCCTTGGGTTGGAAAATATCACAACCAATGCCATAAACAGTATCAGTCGGGTAAATTACAATCCCACCTTCCCGAAGTATGGCTACTATTTCCCTGATTTTCCGCTCGTCCGGATTTTCGGGATGAATTCTAAATAACCTTGCCTGTGTCATTTTTTAAGGTTCGCAAATTTAATTGCTGACCTCCTTTGGTTTCGTTTAGTTGGTAGAATAATTGGCAGAAGTATGGAAAATAAAGAAAATCAACCTTTAAGAGGTTGTCGTGCTATAAAAACTAACCTTCATCGAACGAAAAAATGCGCAGGTGCGTAAAAAAAATATTAAGTTTACCCTCACCAACATTTTTTTTGTGTCTTCATTTCATTTTCCTCTAAAATGAGAGTGCGAATTATTTTTCAGGTCTTGAATGGAGGTGGCCTTTTGCCATTTCACCAGCAATCCCTGCTTTCCAATTTTGTGAGTGATTTTATTCCTGATGAATATTCAGGCACTTTCGATTGGAACTTTTCAGGAATAAAAGGGCAGACAAGCGTGACCAGCAAGGGCTTGTTTTATAATTCGCAAAAGGTAACGCTTGTGTTTTCTTCACGCAATGTCGACCTGGTTTCTTCATTTGTTGCCGGAATTTTTAGTTGCGATATCATTGGTTTGGCAGGTCTTGATATTAGGCCCTTAGAGGTTTTGGAGGAAGTTTCTGAAATTCAGGAAACTGAACTAAAGTATGTATGTATTTCCCCAATTGTATTGGTGGCCGATGGAATGCCTGAGGAAGAGCTTCGACAGTTTATTCCTCCCACAAGTTCCATTTTTGGTGATTTGCTTTATGAATCCACCATGCGCCGGATGGGCAATCTTGGAATTGATGTAGGCTTTTACGGTGCTCGGGAAAATTTTTCATTCAGGCCAGATCTGGAATATCTGAGGAAGACAAAAGACAATGACCGTAAATTTTCTAGGGTTTATACCTTTGATGACCGGGCTAATATTCTTGATTTAAGAGGCTACACTTTTCCCTTCTATTTAAAGGCGGATTCTGAAGTGCATGATTTTCTCTTTAATTCAGGGTTTGGAGAAGCTACTGAAAATGGTTTTGGTATGGTCGATTTTGCAGACCGAAAAAACAGAACCCAACTTCGTGAGTTCCGCAAAATTCCCGGTAACCTTCAGGAAGGCGCATAAAAAAACCCGGATAACCGGGTTTTGAAAGTTCTTATAAAATCAACCTAGATAAGGTTTCAAAGCCTTGCTGCGGCTGGTATGTCTCAAGCGACGAATGGCTTTTTCTTTAATCTGGCGAACGCGTTCCCTTGTGAGGTTGAATTTTTCTCCGATTTCCTCGAGCGTCATTACATGTGCTCCGTTCAAACCAAAGTAGTAAGTTACCACATCGGCTTCCCTCTGAGTTAGGGTTGAAAGTGCCCTTTGAACTTCCTTTCTCAAGGAATCGACCATAAGGTCAGAGTCCGGAGTGTCTTCAGAATCGTTTTCAAGAACATCCAACAGAGAGTTTTCTTCTCCTTGCACAAATGGTGCATCCATGGATACATGACGACCTGAAATCTTCATGGTATCTACGATTTCATTTGTACTTACTTCTAAAACTTCTGCCAATTCTTCAGGAGATGGCTCCCGCTCGAATTTTTGTTCAAGTTCTGAAAAGGTTTTTGAAATTTTATTGAGTGATCCAACCCTGTTGAGGGGAAGTCTTACAATTCTTGATTGTTCAGCCAAAGCCTGAAGGATTGACTGACGAATCCACCATACGGCATAGGAAATAAATTTAAATCCCCTGGTTTCGTCGAATCGCTGAGCTGCTTTGATAAGGCCAAGATTGCCTTCATTAATTAAGTCGCCCAGACTAAGACCTTGATTTTGATATTGCTTCGCAACAGAAACCACAAAGCGCAAATTGGCTTTTGTGAGTTTTTCTAGAGCAGCCTGATCGCCTTCCCTGATTCTTTTCGCCAAATCCACCTCCTCATCAGGGGTCAGCAAATCCACCTTTCCGATTTCCTGAAGATATTTATCCAGTGACTGGCTTTCACGGTTGGTGATTTGTTTGCTGATTTTGAGCTGCCTCATTTTGTTTTTCTACGCGGTAGGTTGATATAATTCCAATCTGCAAATTAAACGAATAAGTTTCCTAAAATCAAGCTATTTCTCATGACAAAAGAAACTTCGTTATAGGTTAAGGTCTTAGTTCCCGAATTCAGAGTAAAACTTAACTCGCATAAGTCGAAGTTCATCTTCGGTATATTCACCATCAAACTCACTCAATGCCAAAGCGATATCGTCACTTTCTGCCTTCATGAAATAATCCATGATTTCGTCTTGGCGGTCGTCGTCGAGTAAGCTGTCTATGTAATAATTGAGGTTGAGTTTTGTTCCAGAGAAGCAAATCATTTCAATTTCCTGCAAAAGCTCAGGCATTGAAATTTTGCGGCTGTCTTTGATTTCATCGAGATCCAGTTTCCGATCGATTTGTTGAATAATCTGGATTTTGTTTCTCGATTTGTCTCCTGTGGTTTTGATGACCACATCAAATTCCGCCTCGATGTCGTTTTCCTTTACATACTTGGCAATAAGCTCCACAAAAGCTTTTCCGAATTTCGTGGCTTTTCCTTGTCCAACACCGGTAATCTGTGTGAGGTCCTGTTCGGTGGTAGGATATACTGTGGCCATTTCCTCCAATGCCACATCAGAGAAAATTACATAAGGCGGGAGATTTTTGTCTTTTCCGACTTTTTTCCTGAGGCCCTTCAGCAATTCAAAGAGTTCGCCATCATAAGCATTGCCTTTAATGGATTCCTTCTCATCTGCATCTTGCTCGATGTCCATCTGCTCCGCAGAGAAATCGTGGTCTTTTGAGATGTTGATGGGGTATGGAGCAGAAAGAAATTTGCTGCCTTCTGGAGAAACGCGAAGAGCGCCAAAATTCTCAAGATCTTTTGAAATCAGTCCGTTAATGGAAAGCTGCCGGATAACCGAATACCACCACTTTACAGTTTGATCGCTTCCTTTGCCGAAAATTTCAAGTTTGTTGTGGCTGTAACTCACAACATAATCGTTTTCAACGCCTGCACATACATCTGCAATGTGCTGAATTGCAAAACGCTCGCCGGTTTGGCGTATGGTTTCCAATGCCAAAACAGCCTCTTTTTCTACCTGGTATTTAGGAAGAGGTTTTTGACAATTGTCGCAGTTGTTGCAGTCTTTCTCCATATACTCACCGAAATAGTGGAGTACCTGACGAACGCGGCAAACTGAAAAATCAGCAAAATCAGTCATCTCCTGAAGCAGGAGTTTGGCATTGTCTCGTTCTGTTACACTTTTGTCTTTGTTGAATTTTTCCAGCTTATCAATATCTGCATAGCTGAAAAACATCAAACATTCAGACGGCAAGCCATCGCGGCCGGCCCTTCCGGTTTCCTGATAATATCCTTCCAGAGATTTTGGGGTGTCGAAGTGGATGACAAAACGAACATCCGGCTTGTCAATGCCCATACCGAAAGCGATGGTTGCAACCATTACATCGCAATCCTCGCGCAGAAATTGCTCTTGGTTGCGCATGCGGGTGTGCGGGTCTAACCCAGCATGATAGGGCAGGGCTTTAATGCCATTTACACGCAGAAATTCTGCAATTTCCTCGGTTCTTTTCCTTGACAAACAATAAATGATTCCGCCTTTTCCCTTGTTGTTGAGAATATAGCGCATCAATTGCTTTTTGGCATTTACCTTAGGCCTAACCTCATAAAAAAGGTTATGTCGGCGAAAAGATGATTTAAAAATGCTGGCGTCCTCCATGGTGAGGTTGCGCTGGATATCCTGCTGAACTTTTGGTGTTGCAGTAGCGGTAAGAGCGATGATGGGCAGGTTGCCCAACATGTCAATTATTGAACGGATTCGGCGATATTCTGGTCGAAAATCATGACCCCATTCTGAAATACAGTGTGCCTCATCAATGGCAACAAATGAAATTGTGGCGGTTCTCAGGAAGCTGATGTTCTCGGCCTTGGTAAGGGATTCTGGTGCTACATAGAGCAGCTTTACTTCCCCGGCTAGAACTTCTTTTTTTACCCGGGTCATCTCACTTTTGGTGAGCGTGGAGTTCAGGAATTGGGCGTTTACTCCAACGCCATTGAGCAAATCCACCTGATTTTTCATCAGGGCGATAAGTGGGGAAATTACAATTGCAGTGCCTTCCTGCACAATGGCAGGCAACTGGTAGCAAAGGGATTTTCCTGCCCCGGTAGGCATAATTACAAATGTGTTTTTCCCGGACATCAGGTTTTGTATGATTTCTTCCTGGTTTCCCCGGAATTTATCGAAACCGAAGACCTGTTTTAAGGCAGATCGTACATCCATGCCAACGCTCAACTCAACTTCCATTAGATTAGTGCTTGATTATCTTGTTATTAGGCTAGTAGTAATGACTTATTTTTCAGAACCTGAATATATAAGCGATTTTACTTTAAAGACAAATTTTTAAGGAAATGCGTGGAGAAAAAAGCAAAAACAAAGAAAGATTCTACTTAATCAACTCAAACCCATATTTGCCAAGTAGGCCGGAAGCATCATTGTTCGGCTTCCATACCAACTAAATAAGGTCCCATCCACTAGAAGAATCTTCGATTTTGGTAAATTGTTGCAAAAAAAATCGAAGTGCTTTTGTCGAAAAGGAAATGGTTCACTTGACAGAAATATATAATCGGGAGAAAGGCTCCGAATTTCATCTAAATCTTTTAACTGGGGGTAGCGCCCGCCTTTCGTAGAAATCACCTCGAATCCTAATTCTTGAAGGATTGAACCAATAAAAGTATCTGGTCCGGCGCACATCCAGGGATTTTGCCAAATTAGATAGAGCACACTGCCTTTTGATTTTTTGCTTGGTTCTCTGATTGCATCCATCCCTAAGGCAATTTCTTCTGCTCTGTGCGGATTGCCCAGGAGCGCGCCGCAATTCCTGACCATCTCAATTGCGCCCTGTAGATTAACAATATCGAAAACAAGCACCCGAAGTCCTGATTCAATCAGAAATTCAATCTGATCTTTTTCATTTTCTTCTTTCACCGACAAAACCAGGTCGGGCTTAAGGGCAATTATTTGGCTTAGATCGAGGTCTTTTGTTCCGCCAATTCTTGGTAGCTTGGCAATGGATTTGGGTGCAATACAGAAGCGGGTGCGCCCTACAAGGCAACCTGGCAGAAGTTCTTCTGCTAATTCGGAGATTGATGGAACACAGGAAACTACACGCATAGAATAAAAAAATCCCGCTTAAAGAGCGGGATTAATCGTTGTCCGACCAGGGCTCGAACCTAGACAAACAGAACCAAAAACTGTTGTGCTACCATTACACCATCGGACAAGACGGGTGCAAAAGTAAGCGCAGGATTCTTTTTTGGAAACCAATTGCCGTTTTTTTTTTAATTTAAAAATTAATAAAGGCTTTTCTGGTTGGTATTGAGGCAGCTACAATTTTTCAATCCCATAGGTTTCATGCATGGTTAGAATGAAAAATCAAGTTTATTATGTGGACAGAAGGCTGTATTATTGCGCCTTGGGAGAATTGTGCCTTATTTTTAGGGATACACTCGCATTGAAACAATTTTTATATCAAACCAACGCGTTTGTGCCAATACACCGATTCCGCAATCTGATTTATTTGCCGATTTTTGCGCTGTTTTTAGCTGCGTTTCCCGCTTTTAGCCAGCAGCCTCAAGTGCTGTATCTCCAGAATTTTGAAAACTACAATGTTGGCAATACCTATGGATTTAACTTGAATCAGACTTTTCTGCCTCAGGTCTCAAATTCGTTTATGACGAATAGATGGACAACGGGCACTCCATTTTCTCCAACCGTAGACAGCAGTAAATGCCTTTATGTTAGATGCTCTGCTGGTTCTTGTTTGGATGAACCAAGTTTCAGAAGTGAATCCGATAATGACCAATCCAACTCTGTTACAACAATTGCTTTCCCAAATTCTGCACTACCAGCGGGTGGAAATCTTCGCTTAGAATTTGATTGGATTTCTCCCCGCACTTTGCCGGTTGATCCACAGGCAGGACTGCGGTTAGTTTATCGGACAGATGGGGTAAACTGGAAAGAGTTTCCTCAGTCGTTTCTGAACAGTCAGCAAGTTACAACGGCTTCTTTTGACATCAACAATACCAATTTTAATGGGTATGATGCTACTGCTCCCAAGCTTGAGATTGGTTTCAGATGGTACAATTTTACAACGGCCACCTCTGATGCTTCCATACTCATCGACAATGTTCGGATTTTATTTCAACCAGTCCTTAAAGCCTTATCTGTAAGTCCGGCTGAAATTTGTTCCGGAGATTCACTCACAGTTGGGTTCTCTGTAAGTGGGTTTCAGAATGGAACAAATTTTGGGGTTGAACTTTCCCCTGACGATGGTTTTGGAAGTCCAACCACACTGTCACCTTATCCTATTTTCTCCGCGAGTTCGATCAGACCTGGTTTTAATGGAACCAAAAAGGTTAAGATTCCTGCATCCACCGTTACTGGACCCTATTTTATAAGACTTGCCAGTTCGGGTGGCGTATTTTCAGATCCACTTCCGGTTCAAATCAACAAAACTCCTGATAAGCCATTTGCAGGTTCTGATGTTTCACTTTGCTCAGGTGCAGACCCAATTACGGTGGGGTCTGCTACGGCAGAAGATGGAGTAGACTATTCTTGGAATGTGCCTGGTTTAACAGGTTCGCAAGTAGAAATTCTTACCCCTTTCCTCACAAATACTGGACTTACGAAGCTTACCAAAACGCTAATTCTAACGGCAAGTTCTGGTGGAGGTACCTGCGTGGTTGAAAGCGATCCAATGCTAATCAACATTTTTCCATTGCCCCAAATCAGTTTGGTACAAGGGAATCCGGCAATTTGCGACAATGGAGGTTCTGATATAATCCGATTTTTGGTTCAACCGAAAGTACCTTCGGTAGCTGCACAATGTTTGATCAGTGCAGCAAACATTACCAAATTCGGAAATGATACTACTTTCCTCTTTAATCCTGTTGGTTTAACAGGGGCTCAGGAATTAATCTACAAGCATACTTTTAAATGGACAGCAGGTCCAACCTGTTTTGCTGAAGAAACGCTATCAGTGAAAGTGAACAAAGCTCCAATTGCGGATCCCGGCGCCTCTGAAAGTTTTTGCCTAGGAGGTGCTGCAGTTAATTTGGTATTTCCAGCTGTAAGTCAGGCTTCTACAAGATGGGAAGGAATTGGCGTAAGCCCTGCGGGAAGTTTCAATCCTTCCGACAATGGAATTATAATCCCGGTGGGGCAGCAGTCCGTGACGCTTCAGCTTTCGCTGATTGTTACGCAGTTTTTTACAAATCCGGGCATGAGTTGCTCCGACACTGCCCGCAAACCAGTTCGGATAAACAGACCACCAGATGTGAAGGCTGGAGTAGATGATACTCTTTGCCAAAGTTCAAATACATTGCCTTTGGTTGCATATTCACCAATTGGTTCTGGAGCCAATGTGGGTACATGGTCAGGTCCCGGAATTGTGGGTTCTTCAGCAACTGGAAATCCGCAAAATCCTGTTTTTACCATTACTCCTACTGGCCCAAATCCAACCACTCAAACAAATACATTAACCTATACATTTAAAAACTCAGATGGTTGTGTGGCATTTGATACAAAGATTATTACCGTCAGGGCCAATCCTCCAGCCAATGCTGGATCTAACAGAACGATTTGTTCCGGCCAATCCACAATTGTGGGTGGAAGTGCTCAAACTGGATTGAAATACAGGTGGCTTGAACCAGCACCTCAGTTTTTTGAGAATCCGGATACTGCGTCGTCTTCACTTACCCTTATTAATCAATCTTCTGTGTTGCAAAAAATAAAAGCAAAGTTGAAGGTAACCGATGCCTTCAATTGCAGCACCAAGGACAGTGTTGAAATAAAGGTTTTTCCGGTTCCGATTGCTTCTGTGGTTTTACCGGCAGACACCGAGTCTTGTGAAGGAGATTCGATTATGTTGAAGGCAGATCTTCCTGCGGGGCAATTTTCAATTCAATGGCTCCGCAATGGGTTTCCATTCAGCCAAGCTTCACAATTGGATTCTTTTGCGGTAAAAATTCCTGGAAAATATAGCGTGAAGGTCGCCTATGCCACTTCTGAATGTTTTGCTACTTCTGCAGGAGTGAATTTGGCATTTAATCCAACCATAAAACCCAAGATTGTTGGAGATCAAACATTTTGTGGAAATAGTCCAACCACCATGCGAGCCATTCCGGTTAATTCAGCGTTCTCATATGAATGGAGGCTGGGAAAAAAACTATTGCCAGCCAGTGGCCTTCCCGAAATTCAGGTGGCAAAGAGTGGTCTTTTGACAGTGGTGCTTCGTACAGACAAGGGGTGTACTGGATTTTCAGATTCAGTTAGGATTGATAGTCTGCCACAGCCATTCATTGAAACAATTTTGAACGACACTATTTTCTGTGAAAACAGCAAGTTTTATTATAAAGCCAATGTAGATACTTTCTTTAATTATCGCTGGCAGGACAGCTCAAACCGAAATGTCATACTTTCTGATTCAAGCAAATTTTACCCAAGGATTGCAGGCACATATTATCTTGAGATTTTCAATAAGTGCGGCATTGCTGGTGACACTTTTAAAGTTTTAAAAGTTAATCCTGCACCACAGTTTGGGATTCTTACAGGTGGAAAAAATGACACCACCGTTTGTCTGAACCAGGATTTTAATTTGAAAGCACCGACCGGTTTTGCGGGTTACCGCTGGGATTATTTTAATTCATCCGTAAATCAAGTTATCACTTCCTTCAGCAGCGAAATTGGTCCAATGCCTTCAAGCAGCGAGGATGAATATGCCGTTGTTTTAAAGATTGATGATAAATTCGGATGCAGCAACACAGATTCCATTCGTGTAAAGCTAATCAAATGTCCACCTCAATTGTTTGTTGCCAATGCCTTTATGCCAATCGATAAAAGTCTTGACATCAATTCGGTTGAGAGTTCTGTTGCAGACAATGCCGTTTGGTTTTTTGATGGATATGGTCTTTCATCTGCAAAATGTTATATCTATAGCCGCTGGGGCGAACTTGTTTTTTCCAAAGATGGTTGGGGAAGAAAGAATGGTTGGGACGGTTATTTCAATGATGTTTTATGTCCTACCGGTACTTATAAGTATCTGATTGAATTTACAGGTAACAACGAGGCTGAAAATAAAGTGAAAAGAGTAACCGGTAACATTACCCTCATCCGATGAAATTAAGACAAGTCCAAATTCTGTTTTTGCTGGTTTCTTTAGGATTGTTTTCCTCGGCTAGGCTTTATGCCCAGGATCCACAGTTTACCCAGATTTACTCTGCCCCGATGTATCTTAATCCGGCATTCGCTGGAAATCTGGAATATGATTGCCGGAAGCTTCCCGCCTCAAGGATTAAAACAAACATGAATTACCGTACCCAATACGGGAATGATTTCAGCACTTTTTATGCTTCAATAGATTATCGGGAAAAGTCAGGTCGTTTGGGACTTGGTGCTACTTTTGTTCAAGATAATTATGGTCTTGCGCCGGTGACTGCTTCACAGGCCAATCTTGTGGCATCATTTAAAATCCCGGTTGACATCGACTGGCAAATTCATACTGGGCTGCAGGTTGGATTTAATTATCGCAATGTGAATCTCGGTCGCTTTATTTTACCAGAGCAAATATCGGATCATGGAATCAGCGCCTCATCCAATTCAAACTTGTTGAAAGGGGCAGATGCCAAATTTATCGATTTGGGTGTGGGTGGGCTTGTTTTCAATGACAAAATGTATATTGGTCTGGCGGCGCATCATCTCAATTCTCCGAACCAATCTTTTCGTGGTGATTCTGCTTCAGATCCTCTGGAATTTAAGTTCTCTGTTCATGGCGGTTACAAATTTATGTTGGGTAAAACCAAAGGTTTTAAGAAATCAAGAAAGCCAGAGAAGAGCATCACACCAACTTGCCATTTTCGTTATCAAAAGCCGTTCAAGCAACTCGAGGTTGGTACTTTTGTAAATCTTGAACCAGCGATTTTCGGACTTTGGTACCGTGGATTGCCAATCATAAAAAGCCCGGATGGCAGGTTTAATCAAGAAGCCCTTTGCCTGATGGCAGGTATCAAACTTCCAACAAATTATGGTTTGATGCGCTTTGGTTTAAGTTATGATTTTCCGATGGGGTCAAATATTTCTTACTTGGGCAGTACTTTCGAGCTTTCTGTTGGTTATCAGTTCATTGACGAACGATGCAGAAAACGCATTGTGTACCGCAGGATTCCAAATCCAGACCTTTAATCCTTGCTGATTTCCCGGAGCATTTCCCGGAATTCTGTTCGCCAGTGTTCATAAGGCTCACCAGTTGCTGGGCCTGAAAAGCCGGAATGAACTTTTTGGATATCCCCTTTTCGGTTTACAAATATTGTAGTAGGAAATGCCTTTACGCCACCAATGGCTGGAATTGCTTTCGAGGCACTGTCCTTATTTGCCTTGCCGGCCCAATAAATAGGGTAGGGCACATTCAGTTTTCTTTTTACCGTGGCAATCCTATCAAAGGCATAAGCGGCCTCGTCTTTTCGCTCAAATGCCAATCCGATAAATTCTACTGATTGGTTTTTCAAACCATATTCTTCAACAAGAAAGCGCGTTTCATCCAAACAATTTGGACACCAGGTACCCAAAACCTGAATTACCAATGGCCTGTTTGAAAATTCTCTATCTGATTGGGTGAAAGTCCTGCCACTTTCATCCTTGGCAGAAAAGCTGATTTTTTTACCTGCAGCAACATCCGCAAACCCTTCTGCGAGTTGGGCTGTTTCGTCCCTTGTTCCGCGAAAAACCTGCTTGCCGCTTCCACTGTATAGAAATTCACCATTCAGATCTTTGCCACTTTCTGAAAACTTCAACCTGAAATAATAGGCATGTCCTCCATCAAATGTTTGTAAGTAA
This sequence comes from Cytophagaceae bacterium, assembly GCA_947441055.1. Classification (GTDB taxonomy): domain Bacteria; phylum Bacteroidota; class Bacteroidia; order Cytophagales; family Flexibacteraceae; genus CAMDMI01. The sequence continues at coordinate 11,088 of CANETC010000034.1, forward strand.
CCATTGTTGCCATTTACCTCGCCATTCAGGAAACGGTAATCACCAGTTTCGGTCATGATGGTTCCTGAGAGTTTATTTCCTTCTTGTTTCAGCACCAAAATGCCTTTGTCCTGGACTTTGTTATTGTCGAGAAATTTTATCGGCCATTTTCCGGAAAGTTCAGAAAGTCCATTTTGCTTTTTGGCTTCTTCTTTTAATTCGGATTGGGCAGAAAATCGAAGTCCTGTTCCCGGATTCTTGGCATCTCCTTTTCTGTACCAACCATTGAATTCCTTTCCCGGATTTGTTGGAAAAATCAAACTGGCATCAAAAACAGAAAGGGCAAATTCCAGACTGTCACCTTTTGATTTTCTTAACTCCATTTGGACAGTTTCCGTCCCATTTAGGATTTGAAATTCTCCATTTTCATTCCTGAGAAGCCGAAAGGAAATAAACTCATCCTGAATGGCGAGCTTGCATTTCCATTCAGCAATTTGTGCATTTCCAGCTGATAAGGACATAAATGTCAGAGCAATGAGGCTTCTTCTCATTTTCCGGCGTATTTGGAATTGAGCCCTTCCAAAACGGCTGGTGTGATATCCAGACTATCGGCTGCAAATAAAATTCCACCACCTCTTGTATAGCCAAGTACATACTTTAGGCCATGCGCTGGGGCATATTCCTGCATGTAATCGAAAATCTGGTCATTGAGTTTTTTGGAAAGGTTTTTTTCTTCTTCCATCAATTGGTTGCTCCGTTGTTCGCGAAGCATGGCGAGTTCTTGTTGCTTCCTGCCCAAAGTCTGTTCAGCATCTTTAATTAATGTTTCAGTCATCGTTCCAGCCTGAATTTTCTTTTGCACATCCATGTATTCAGACTCCAATGCACGCATTTGGCCACCAAGTTCATTTTCTGCTTGTATGCTTTTCTTTTCGAAAGATTCCCGCATCTTTTTAAAACTCTCAAATTTCTGAAGCAGGGTATCCGTATTCACAAAGGCTACGGCACCCATTTTGTTGCCTGAGTCTGCCGACAGAACCATGGTTCGTTTTTTTGCCGTTGATTGCCCGGATTCGATGCTTTCGCCATTGCTGAAGAATCTGCCATAGAGCAGGAAAAGCACTGCTGCCCCGAGCAATGCATTGATGATGGTCTGGATATTTTTCATAATTTGAGTTCAAATATAATGCGGGAAGAGAAAAGACATTCAGTCATCATCAGCATTTACCTAATTTGCATCCGCAATTTTTCATGAAACAAACGATCAGTAAAAGTTGGAAATTCATCTCCGGGGTTTTCTCGGCATGGAATGATGATGATTGCTTCAGGCTTTCTGCTGCCCTTAGCTATTATACGCTATTTTCCATTGCGCCGCTTTTGGTTGTTTTGATTGCAACAACAGGTTATTTTTTTGGCGAGCAAGCCATGACTGGTGTTGTATTTGAAAAGGCCAGTGCCATTATTGGAAGTCAGGCTGCCGAAGGATTGCAATCATTGGTAAAGAATGCCTATATCGGTCGACCTGATTCGCTTTCGGGGCTTATGAGCATCGGTGTGCTGCTTTTTTCAGCCACCGTGGTATTGACAGCCCTTCAGGCATCTCTCAACACCATTGTGAATGTGCGGATTATGGCTGAAAAGGGTTTATTGTATTTTGCATTATCGCGATTGCTAGCACTGGCGATGCTGCTTCTTATCGGTGTTCTTCTGGTTGCCACACTTGTTGTAAATGCAGTTTGGGTTGCGGTTTCGGATTACCTGAGCAGGTATTTGGCCGATTTTTCATATTATTTGATTGAAACAGGTCAGCTGCTGATTGGGCTCGGAATGAATACCCTTCTTTTTGCCCTGCTTTATAAATATTTGCCGGATGCCCGGTTGAAGTGGAAGTATGTTTGGATAGGTGCTTTTGCCACATCGGTGCTTTTTTTGCTCGGCCGTTACCTCATTAGTTTTTATCTCGGAAATACCAACATTACCAGTCTTTACGGAGCAGCGGGGTCTATTATACTTTTTATTGTTTGGGTAAATTACTCTTCCTGGATCTTTTTCCTTGGCGCGGAAATTATTAAGGTTCTTACCATTTCACATGGATATAAAATAATACCGGGCCGGAATGCTGAGACTTTTCAAAAAGTGGTAGAAATGCAGGGCAGGAAATAAAAGAATTTTATTTTGTTCTGTTGCTTATCGCATTTTGATGCGAAAAAGACGCACAATTAAAGCAGATCCTCGAAATCCAATTTCAACTTTGTTTTCGAAAAAGTGCTTTCCAGGTTCCTTTCTTCAAGTTGTATTTTATTGCGGAGGGCGCTGCCAGAAACCAATACTGGTTTAGGTTTGTGGTAAAGGAAGGTTGCATGTAGCAATTGATGCTACAGCCCTGGCAGGCAGGTAATCGTCCTTCCAGATTCCGGATGCTTCTTACTTTTTCACCGTTGTAAAGATCAAAAAGTGAGTTTTCTATAGGTAAAGATTCTATTCCTAGATGGTAGCAGGGAAGCACAAGTTCATTCTCGGGACTGATGACGATGGTTGTGCTTGCTGCCTTGCAAACCGGTTTTTCTGTTTGATTTCCGCCAGACATTCTCAAGGCAATAAATGCGTGGTTGAGGAAAACATTTTTCTTTTTGCCCCAGGATTTCAAAGTTTTTAAATCTTGTTCTGATAGTGGCGGTCCTGTTACAACTGAATTATATTCGAATGCGGGATTCAGGATTAAAATCAAATCCTGCTTACAGGAATATTCCTCCCATGTTTCCTTGATTTGATGAATATTATGCCCAAATACAGTAAATAGTATGTCTGGTTTTTCGCCGAGGTTTCTGGCGATTTCCAGAGATTCTTTGAAAAAGCGGAAGCAATCAACACCGCGACTCTTATTGTGCTCATCCTCAATTGGCGAATCCAGTGAAAAATGCAGCATATCCACTAAGCCACGAATTGATTCTGCTTTTTTGGGATATAAAAGGCAGTTTGTGGTTAATGTGGTGATAAAGCCCATGTTTCGGGCCATTTGAAGAATCTCAGGAATTTGAGGATGTAGTAAAGGCTCGCCGCCAGTAAAATCCAAAACCCGAACCCCAAGTTTTTTTAGATCCTGGAGGTTTTTTTCTATGGTTTCAATTCTGGCATATGGAGAAGGTCTTTCCCAAATGTCACAGAAACTGCATGTTGCATTGCAGCGGTAGGTGAGGTAGTAATTGCAGAGAACAGGATGCCCAATGAGCTGCATTGTGGTTCATTAACCGTGAATAACTCCTTCCAATTGAAGCATTGGAATAAAGCTCATGTTTTCCTCAATAATGGATCCCGGTAAAAACAGGAATTTTTTGTCATAAATCCGGTTTGAATCGTCATCGAGGTAATAGCTAACCCAAAACTCATTGCAAAGGTCGAATAGTTCGGGTTGGATAAGTTCGATGGGCATAGCAGAGTGGGGGGGGAGTCCCTTTACATGGTGCCTGAGCAAGCCGGTTGTTTTTGGTCTGCCGTCCAGTTCGCCATAGCCTTTGCTCGTGACCAGAATATTTCTAAGACTGAATTCGTTGGTGTTCATTACAAAAACCTTCCATTCAATGCCACCGGATTTGATCTGTTCTCGGGCAATGACAATGGATACACCAACGACTTCGGGAAAATTAATATCAGATTTCATGTGGTTCAATTCTGAATGGAAATACTTTACAGAAGTTTAGAAGTAAGCTTTGTTTAACGGCTTCCAGATTACATTCTTTTCCCAAAATTTTCTGCATGGATCCTACAGCTTTGTCTCGGATTCCGCAGGGAACAATAAAGTCAAAATAACGCAAATCTGTATTCACATTGAGTGCAAAGCCGTGCATGGTTACCCACCTTGATGTTCTTACGCCGATGGCACAGAGTTTTTCATCTCCAAGCCAAACACCCGTAAGTCCTTCTTTTCTGCCAGCACCCAAAATGCCAAAGTCAGCCAAAGTGAGGATGACAACCTCTTCAATTTCTCTAAGATATCGGTGGATGTCGGTATAAATTTGGTCCAGGTCTAATATGGGATAACCCACAATTTGACCCGGACCGTGAAAAGTGATATCACCGCCTCTGTTTGTTCTGAAGAATTCAATTCCCTGGTTCTTCAGGAAATCTTCAGCCGCAAGTAAATTGCCCTGGTCTCCGCTTTTTCCAATTGTAAATACGGGAGGCTCATGCTCTACAAAAAAAAGTTGATGTTTTGGCGCAAGGGAAGAATCTTCCCTTGCAGCTAATTTTTGCGAAACGATTTTTTGCATGCAAGCTTCCTGCAGGTCCCAGGTTTCCCCATAAGGCCTTTTTCCGAGATCGGAGAACAGGAGGCTTTGAAGTGAATCAGGCAACTTTTGCCAATTCGTTTTTCAGGAAGTTGATTACATCCACAGGGAATGGATCAACACCATTTGCTTCTGCAAGATCGAAGGATACCCAATCCAGAAGATGAATCAGGTAAATGGATTGCTCCAAAGGTGTATTTCCTTTGGCTTCAAGCTCCCAGACAGAGCCTGCTACATCACGGAAAATATCCCTGCAAACATCCAGACGCATGCTTGTGCGTGGGTGGTCGAAGGAAGTACGAAGCAAAATTGTGGCTGCGTTGTTGAAAACTACATCAGGGAATTTCCAGCCCACAAGTTCATTGTGGTTCATTTCTGGAAATACATTTACATGACTGAGTTGCTTTGAATTCTCAGCAATCTGCTGTTGTGCACGAACAAGAACTGCTTCAAGAGAAGAATCGCCATAAAGGATGGGCAGTTTGTCTTTGCAATATGCTGTGATTTCAAGGGAGGTTTGGTGAATTGATTCTGAATCTGATTCGAGCAGATTTGCAGAATTCTCAAGCTCCTCAAAATGGTTTCCTGGAATCAGGCCGTAATGCGCCAGAATGTGGAATATTTGAACAAAGCTATAACCGATGCTCGCCCTTGGACTATTGCTGTGGCCCGGAATCATAATCACATCATAATTGTTTGCCCTTGCAAAGGCTTCCATTTTACCGCCAGAAGTGATGGCGACAATCATAGCGCCTTTTTCTCTGGCTTTTTCTGTAGCGGCAAGGGTTTCTTCCGTGTTGCCGGAAAAGGAGCAAGCAATAAACAAGGTATGTTCATTTATATATCCTGGAATTCCATAAGACTTGGAAACATCCAATGGAACGCTCAGTTCATCATTCGAAAGTGCCTTTACCAGGGAACCGCCGATTCCAGATCCACCCATTCCAGCAACCACAACATTCCGGATAGGATTGGCAGGTGGATTTAGTTTGGCCGATGCGGAAATATTCATGGCTTCCCTCAACTGGGCAGGAAAACCTTCAATTAGTGATTTCATCATTGTCTTAAAAAAATATTGGTCTGACGCTTTGTTTGAAAGAGTGCAAAGAAAGTAAATTCCGATGAATCCGTTTTGGACCAACAGCATCATAAATTCGATAATTCAATCAATCCAGTTTTCTGCGTGACCTATAGATTGGTTCGTGTAAGATTGGATTGTGTTTGGTCTTTTTAAAATCAGTTTAAAATCAGCTCAATAAGTAGTGTTATTAAAAATTAGGATTTAAAATATTATTTTTTATAGATTTGCATTGTATTTTACCGATTTGATTGAAGTCTATTTATTGGATTTACTTTAAGTTCCTGACTTCAATTAATTGGTAATAAATTGTTTGAAAGTTAACTAACCATATGCCACTATCAGTCCTTAATTGCCGTGTTTATAAAAACTGTATGAAAAACCTGTACAAGTCACGCAATTCTTCATCCCAATTCCTCAAATTTTTTGCCTCGCTGGCGGTGCTTTTTGTTTTCGCAGGTGGACAGGCATCTGCCCAGCTGGATACAGAATTCTGGTTTGCACCTCCTGAACTTACGGAGGCTATTAATCCGGGAACTGATGGTCCAAGGGACAGGCCAATTCAGCTGGTAATCAGTACGCTTGAAAAAGCAGCCAAGGTTGAAATCCTTAAGCCGGCAGATCCTTCTTTTGCCACAATAGTTGAGAATATCCCGGCTAACAGCACAAGGATAGTGAACCTGACTCCTTTTATAAACGGCTTGGAAAGTAAGCCTGAAAATACAGTTCTTAATACAGGCTTGTTTATCCGATCTACGCAATCGATTTCTGCTTATTATGAAATTAAGTCGGCCAACAACACCGACCTTTTTGCATTGAAAGGCCTCAACGCAAATGGAAAGAAGTTTTTTGTGCCATTCCAAACACGTTGGAATAATTCTTTGCGAAAAGGCCCGGGTGGTGGATTTTACAACCCAACAACCTATGCATCTTTTGATATAGTGGCAACCAATGACAGTACTTTTGTAACTGTTACGCCTAGTAAGGATTTGGTTGGACATCTCGCAGGACAGCCATTTACTTTTATGCTGAATCGCGGTCAGGTTTATTCTTGCCGCGCGGCAGACAGGTTTGGGGTTAACCATCCTGGTGGTTCAATAGTTGAGTCGACAAAACCTGTTGCAGTTACCATGAAGGATGACATGCTTCAGTTTGATATTAATGAACAGGCGGCAGGTGCAGATATTGCCGGTGATCAGCTGATACCGGTGGAATTTTTGGGTACTGATTATGTATTGGTTAAAGGTGGCTTAAATGGCAACAATGACCGTTGTTACATCTTGGCTACGGAGGACGGAACAGTTATTAGATTTAATGGTAGTGCCCAAGCTGCCGATACCTTAAATGCAGGTGAGCAATTTGAGTTGGTTATGACAAATCCAAGTTACTTCCTTTCTACCAATGGTAAAAAAGTTGCGGTTCTTCACATTTCCGGCATAGGCGATCAGCTGGCTGGCGCAGTGATTCCTTCTCTGAGTTGCACTGGTACAAACCGAATTGGTTTTACAAGAACTACTTCCAATACCTTTATTATCAATGTAATTACCAAGCTTTCTGCAATTGGAAAATTTACATTGAATGGAAATCCTAGTTTGGTGCCTGCTTCTGCATTTACTGCTATTCAGGGTGGAAATGGTTGGGCTTTCGCAAGAATCACGCTTAGCACTTCGCAGGTTCCTGCTGGCACGACCTTGCTTTTGCAAAATTCCAGTAATGAATTATTTCACCTAGGTGTTACAAACTATGCAGCAGGTGTTGGTAGTAACTATGGGTACTTCTCAAATTTCTCGAAATTGAATCTGGGCGGTGTAAAAAATGTTTGTACCGGTGACACCGCTTTACTTGACGCAGGTCCTGCAAAGACCTATTACTTGTGGAACACCGGCGACACAAGCCGTACCATTGAAACCCTGATCCCAGGCCGATATTGGGTAACAACTTTTAGTGGTACTGAATGTCCCAAATCTGACACGGTTACAGTGAGATTTTATACACCAAATTTTGACTTAGGTGTCGATGATACCATTTGTATTGGTGGATCTAAATTGCTGGAGCCAGACGGAGTTTTCACATACAAATGGCAGGATGGCAGCACAGCCACAACTTATTTGGTAACACAACCTGGTCTCTATTGGGCTCAGGTGGCCGATTTTCAGGGCTGTTCTGTCAGAGACTCGGTTAATATTTTTGCATCACCAAGACCTATAACCCCTACTGTAAGTGGAAGTGATACGGTTTGTGCTGGCAATTCGGTGGCACTTTCCATGAATTTGGTTTCCAATGCATTTTATAATTGGTATGATCCCAACGGCAACCGGATTCCTGGAAGAAATATTGTGGTGAATACAGCCACTCAACCGGTTGGGGCGTACAAAGGAGCAATCAAAGTAAATGGATGTGAGAGCTTTTACGATACCGCATATGTTGGCTTAAAGGACGGAATTCCTGTTGATCTTGGAAAAGATACAGTCCTTTGTTTCATAAGTGGTTCGCTCTTGCTAGACCCGGTAGCCCATGAAGCTGGATTTCAATACCTTTGGAATGATGGCAGTACCGATACAAACCTTGTAGTAACAAGTTCGGGTTCATATTCAGTGAGGGTAACTGATCTGCAAGGATGTACAAGTTTTGATACCATCAATGTCACTTTTCAGGGCCCTGCAGGAAATGTGGTGCTTTCTGGTCCAAATAATTTCTGTGAAAATGAGCCGGCTGTTTTTGGAGTAGTTGAATCTCCGGGAACCATTTATACTTGGACTGGTCCAAACGGATTTTCATTCACAGGTCCAACCATTTCAATAGACTTAATCCAGACCTCCCAAGCTGGAACTTATACAGTTACTCCAAGTTTAAATACTTGTTCGGGAAATTCAGTCGACAAAACAATTACAGTAAATCCTTTCCCAATTGTTGATCTGGGGAAAGATAGTTCTGCTTGTGGCACATTCTCTCTTCTTTTAGATCCGGTCAATGGAGGAAGTCAGGGTTTGAGTTTCCTTTGGAACAATGGATCAACCGATTCATCCATCACAGCGACAACTCAGGGAACCTATTCCGTTACAGTGAGCAATGGAACTTGTTCTGCTACTGATGAAATTGTAATTACCTTCGGTGTTGGACCTCAAACGGTTACTTTCACTGGTAGTCGTACTTATTGTGAAGGTCAGAATGCAAGTTTTGGCGTTGTTCCAAATGATGGCGAAACCTATGCTTGGACCGGACCAAATGGTTTTACTGCTACCGGAGCGAGCATCAGTATCCCCGCGGTTTCCTTGAATCAAGCAGGTACATATTTTGTAACACCTTCTTTTCCTGGATGTCCCGGAGTAGAAAGCCAAACAAATTTAACGGTCAATTCAGTGCCTCAAATTCCAGGCATGAAAGACACTAGCTTCTGCGCAGGAAGTACCGTAATTCTTGATCCCGTGCCTTTTGGAAACGGTGAAACTTTCTACACATGGAATACCGGTTCAACCGATAGCACCTTGACGGTTGGAACAATTGGAAAATACTCTGTTATAATCGACAATGGTTTTTGTAAGGCATACGATACCGTTTTGGTTGGAACAAGACCTTTGCCTTCGGCCCCTACATTTTTCGGAAACAACCAGGCTTGCCTTGGAAGTGATGTTGAGTTTGGCGTACAGCAGGTAGTTGGTCAAACGCATGCTTGGACAGGTCCCGGAAGTTTCAGTTTAATCGGTGATACTGTCAGATTCCAGAACATCAACAATACTCAGTTTGGAAGCTACTCCGTTGTAGCCATATTGAATAATTGCGCATCAGCAAATTCTACCTTCACCCTGAACCAGCTTTCTACCCCTCAAATTCAACTTCCGGAATCAGCTTTCATTTGTAGCGGCAATTCCATTGTGTTGGATCCCGGTAATTTTGGAAGCGGAATCACATACTTATGGAGCAATGGAAGTACAGATTCAACGCTTCTTGTTACTCAACCCGGATTGGTTACTGTAACTGTATCAAACGGAACTTGCTCAGCAACAGATCAGGTTCAGATTGAAACAGGTTCAACACCTGCACCTCTTGTAATATCAGGGAATCCTAATGTTTGCGCCGGGTCTTCCATTAACTTAAGTGTCAATCCAGAAAATGGTGTTGATGTAACCTGGTCTGGACCAAATGGATTCACAGCAGCAGGAAACAACATCAATTTGGAAAACCTTCAGCCTAACCAATCCGGCAATTACATTGCTTCACAGGTGTTGGCTGGATGCGCTGGTCAGGGAGATACAGCGCTTGTGAATATTCTGCTTATCCCTTCTCCGGATTTGCCTCAAAGTGTTTCAGTATGTGACGGTATTGCGGTTGAACTCGACCCAATCGCTGCAGGTGCTGGCTTCACTTATCTTTGGAGCACTGGATCTGTAGATTCTTCAATTTCTGTAAGTACTGCAGGCCTTGTGAAAGTAACAGTTTCTAATCAATTCTGTTCGGCCAGTGATTCTGTACAGATCATCATTAGTGAAACGCCAAGCCTTGCGACCATTTCTGGTACAAGTCAAAATTGTTCCGGAACAGATGTTGTTTTGAATGCAAATGCCCAGGCGGGAACTTCGCTTTCCTGGACTGGACCAAATGGTTTTACAGCAACAGGCAACAGCATTACCCTCAGTAATATTCAGGCAAGTCAAGCCGGTGAGTACATTCTTAGTCAAGAACTTTCGGGTTGCCCAGGAATTGGTGATTCTATTTCCATAGTTGTTTCCCCAACTCCTGCGCCAGACCTCGGTACTCAGGTAGTGGTTTGTTCAGGAACCCCTGTTTTGCTTGATCCAGGTTTAAATGGAAGTAATCTTACCTATCTCTGGAATACAGGCTCCACAGATTCTTCTATTACGGTTTCTGAGGGCGGAAAGTATTTTGTGACCGTAACTCAGGGAACTTGTAGTGGCACAGACAGCATCGATGTAATTGTTGGCCAGAGTCCAGAAACAATTGTGGTTTCAGGTCCATCTGAAGCTTGCGAAGGAAGCAATGTTGTGTTTACTTCTAATGCTTCAGCAGGAACAGAAGTTAACTGGACAGGACCAGCAGGCTTTACTTCCTCAGGCAGCAGCCTTAGTCTGAACAACATTCAGATTCTTCAATCTGGACTTTATATCCTCGAGCAATCACTTAATGGTTGTGAAGGAACCGGAGATTCCATCAATATCACAGTTAACCCAAGTCCAAAACCTGATTTGGGCGGTGATGTTTCTGTTTGCGACGGAACACCTGTGCTGCTTAATTCTGGCTTAGGAAATTCAGGTTACACTTTTATTTGGAACACAGGTTCTACGGATTCATCCATTATTGTGAGTACCGCCGGAACTTATTCGGTTATCGTGAGCAATGCCAATTGTTCAAGCAAAGATTCTGTTTTGGTGCAGTTTGGTCAGACTCCTTCAGCTGTTTCAATAACTGGTCCACCTACAGTTTGTGCTGGTTCTGATGTAGTTCTTTCAAGCAATGCCGGTGCTGGTGTAAGTCTGGTTTGGTCAGGAC
>CANETC010000035.1 GCA_947441055.1 Cytophagaceae bacterium
CGGATTACAAATTCGGAAGAGCATGTATTCGTTGGATTCATGTAGGTGCTGAAAATTTTCAGCACCTACTGTTTTTTGTCGCATCTGGTTTTTCCACCAGTAGTGCTATAAATCAAGCTACGGCCAATAAAAAGGACTTCTTTTAAAATTACTTCAGATTAATCCTTAACGCAGCGAACACTATAGCCAGTTTGTTTCCAGTTTGCCAATCGTTCAGAGTAAGCACCATCATAACCTAAGCTGCGGAAAAATATTGAGGTTGAATTTTTTTCTGTTGAAGACCACCAATAACCTTTATCACGTACATAGCTATAACTACCATCGGCAAAACGCATACCACCTGGTAAGCCTGAAAAACCACTTTCATTCGTTGCGCTTAAATTTGGTTTCTTCCAAAAAATATAGTCACTCTTGAGCTTGCCTCCAACATTTTCATTTTCACCACGAAGTAAAAAATCATCTGCATCGGCAGGACTCATTCCTAAATTAATCTCTAAAGTTTTCCATTCTGAATCACTCGGTACATGCCAGCCAACCGGGCACAACTGCCTGCTATCTACCACAGCATACCAATTGTACAATTTGCCATACTTTGTGTTGTTTGCTACATCGTTGTTGTATACTGAATATCCGCCCGTTGTTGCAGCAGTCCAGTTTGCATCGGTAAAGCCTGAAGGAATAGGTGTGCCATCACGGTATTTGCTCACTTTCAAATTCTCTGCCATCCATGTCTGAGACCCGATTTTTATCGTCTTATAAATATTGCCATTAATGTCATTTGTGCTTCCGTAGGTTAGATTTGAATTAAAAATTTCACCACCACAAAAATCAATATTTTTGATCTGAGTGCTTCCGCTGAAAGCAATTCCAATAGTATCGGATTTTATGAGCGTGGGGGAGGTATGAACAACCAAATGAATCATGCTGTCAACAATTCCTCCAACACAAATTATGATACTTGAACTATAGTTGCCTTCATCGTTTGTTTTTCCTGTAAAAAGCATGTTACCACTTTGAATTCCAGTCATACTGTAATACGCATTTTTATATACAACATTGTTGCAATCAGTCATCTTTCCGCTTATGGTATAAAACAATGCCCCTGCAGCCAAAAGATCTGTAGCGTCGACAATAACTACTTCATTCTCAGAGAAAGCACTTAGGTCTTTAGTAACGCTTAATCCACAAAATGGAAAACGCATACTCATACTTAAGGGTGCGTTCAATAACATAAACTTACCCTCGTTGTCTGTCCAAACTGTTTTTAAATGTTTAGAAAAGCCACTGGTAAATATTTCTACCTCTTGATTAGAAATAGGCTTCTCAAAGCCTTCCTGAAGCGTTACGAGAACATTGCCAAATGCTTCCGGAGAATCCAAATTCCAGACAGAAAAGCAATTGGCATCAAATTCATAAACATCGTTTTGTTTGGTAGATTTGCCTGATTCAACCCAAACTCCATGGCTCTCGTTAAAATGCCAAACAGGAATCTCAGCCGGTGAAGAAGCCAGCGCTGGAAGTGTAACCTTTACTTTACTACCAGAAGCCAGCTCAAGTTTGTTGCCATTTCCATCCTCCATTTCCACAGATACCATCCCGTATGAAATCAATGAGGTCATAGCATTGTTGTCTGTCAAACCGGCCAACATGCCAGGCATAATTCCCACAAAATTGTCTGCCAATGGATCCAGATATCTGGCATATACCTTAACATCTCCGGTGTAACTTGCACCTGTCTTCGTGGCGATTGCATTGGCGGGAAAGTTAAGTTTTACATTGCCACCCTCAAATTCCAAAACACCACCTTCAGCAGAGGGAATTGTCTGGGATATACCTTTACTCATTAATTGAATTTCAATTCTGTGAAAAGCCCCACTACGCGGTGTGAATGTGCGGATGCCTGTCATAAAACCTGTTTTGGTAGCCTTTACTACCGCATATTTCTCATTCAATGGAATTTCTCCAAATGTAAAAAAACCGGCAGCATCGGTTGTGGTGGATTTTCCATGGCTGGTAACCGCAGCGCCTGAAACAGGCTGGCCATCTTCATCTAAAATAATGCCTTGCAGATATGCAGGAACGGTAGTTTTGGGTAAAACTGCATCCAAACGGATGTTTTCAGCGGCAATTACAGCATTAACAAATTCTGGGGTGATGTCAGGCTTGGTAATTGGTTCGTCTTTTTTGCAAGAAAAAAGTAGAAACAATCCAAAGAGAAGTAGGATGTTAAATTTAGAAGGAACTATTAAGCGCATCAGTAAATAATTTTGGAATATGAGGCACTAAATTAATGGCATCAATAATGAAACCAAAAAAAGAATGGAAGTTTTATTCTGCTGTTCAGGATTTAAAATCCCGAACTCCGAGGCCAAGAATGGTATTTTGGCTTCCGGATTACAAATCCGGAAGAGCAGGGGTTTGTTGGATTTATGTTAGGGGCTGAAAATTTTCAGCCACTACGGGTTTACAGAGACGCAAGATTCCTGCCACGATTCAGCCTGGTTGCGTCTTTACATTAAAATCCACACTGTGATTTGGCATGATTGCGAAGATTTTATGATTCCCTTTTCAGCATCGAAATGAGCGATTTTGAAAAGGCTGTTTCCGGCAAAAATCGATTGTGTAGCCATTGGGTACTTAATGCAGCCGAAAAACCCAGAACCATCCCACCGAGAACATCCATTGGCCAGTGTTGTACCAGAATAATCCTGCTCATGCCGCAAAAAATGGCCAGCAGAATGGCAAGGTATGTGTATTGAGATGGAAGTTTTGGATACAAGGCCCGGATTAGAAATACAATCGAAAAAGCAGTCAGCGTGTGGCCAGAAGGAAAGGTGTTCCAGTGGTGCAGTTTTACGCCATCAACGAGGTTCAACACAATTCCCTTCTGACTATAAAATTCGAATGGCCGGGGCCAGCCTTTGCATAGCCAAAGCTTAAAAATCCAGGAATGGATGGCGCCACTCAGCCAAGTAAATCCCACCAAAAGGGTTTGCCGAAATGGCATTTTGAAACTAAGAAGCAATAGTCCGCCCATTACCCAGGATTCTCCCAATAAACTAAAGAACCTTGCTGCCAGCCCCAATGTTGGACTCAATTTTTGGTTGATAAAAAGGAATAAATCCTCGTTGCCATTCAAAAAAACGATGAACCCGAAAATGCCGATGATGATCAAGCAAATGCTCAGGGATAATTTATGTTGGGCAAGGATTTTCATTTTCACTTCAAGCCTGAAAGGGCGAATTTAAAACTCAATTCATGTTTTTCTGGACAATCTGAAAAACCCGAAACGACCATGCCTCCATTCGGATGGCGATGCCGGGTGTGCCACCATCTGCCTCATAAGTGGATTCGGTATAGAACTCAATTGCATCCGAATTTTCCAGAATGGGCACAAGTCTGGCAATGCCGTTCAGATTACAGTTCATGGCGGTCCAGGCTTCTTTCGGGATGATCAAGCGTAGCAGGTGTTTCGTGTCCATAAAGGATGCCAAAACCAGAATTCTTTCTTCGCCGGAGTGTCTCAGAAATGCATAGCATTTGGATTTTGGGTAAAATTCAGATTCAGGATTGGCATATTGAAGATCGAAGAATCCACCCTCGGTGATGGCTTTGGAATTTGCAGCCAGGTTTAAAATGCCGGCATAAGAAGCTTGAAGTTTTTTCTGATCCTCCGATAATTTTCCATCATTCCAGCTCCCGTTGTTGTACCATTTCTGGAGACTGGGCACGATGCCATAATCGAAAATACTCGTCTTCCCATCATCGCCGGAATAACCCTCGGCACCTATGGCTTTTTCACCCAGTTCCTGACCGGCATAAACCATAACCGGACCTTTGCCAAAAAATGCAGTTATGGCCATAGCTGGCCGTGCATGAAAGGCATTTTTGCCTACCAAATTAGAAGCAATGCGTTGCTCGTCATGGTTTTCCAGAAAGCGAAGCATCCGGTCGCCAAAGCCTTCCTGCGCCTGCCAAATGCTGGTGAGCTTGTCGCAGTTTCCCTTGCCTTCCACAAGTTCTCGGAGTACATCGTACATGCCGACTTTGTCGTACAGAAAATCAAATCCAGCTTCAATGAATTCGGAATACCGATGTGGCTCATACACCTCTGCGATAAAAAACAAGTGCGGAAATGCTTGTTTGATTTGCGGAATCACCCATTTCCAGAATTCCACCGGCACCATTTCGGCCATGTCGCAACGAAAGCCATCAAAGCCTTTGGAAGCCCAGAAAAGCAAGACTTCCTTCATGTAATTCCAAACAGGTGGAACCGGATCGAAGTGTTTTTGGCCATTCCGGAAGTCAATGCCGTAGTTCAGTTTTACGGTTTCGTACCAGTCGTAGATGGAAGGACTTGCCTGAAAGCAGTCATTCCCGGTGGCTTTGGCCGGAAATTCCTGGTATAAATTCCCATCTTCATCCGGAATGTTTTGAGGTGATGTAAATGGCTGGTTTGGTAAATAGTAAAAGTGGTTGTCAGGACTAAACTCAAGTTCGGTATTGTCATTTTGTCCAAGATCCCGAAGGTTGATTTCCCTGGCATGCATGCTTTCATATTCCCTGGCCGTGTGGTTTGGAATAAAATCCACGATTGCCTTCATCCCGGATTTGTGAATCCTGTCCAGACAATCGGAAAGTTCCTCCCAGCGCTTTTCAGGATTTTCGTACAAATCGGGGTCGGTTTCGAAATAATCGCTCACCGCATAAGGCGAGCCCGCCAATCCTTTCACCACAGATGGATTACTTTTCTTAAATCCTGAAAAATGCGAGTCGCTTTGCGTAGCATGGCGAATGAGACCTGTGAGCCAAATGGCGGAGAAGCCGTTTTTTTGGAGGGCTTCCAGTGCTTTAAAATCGAGTTTTTTTACCGTTCCACAGCCATTTACCGAATGGTTGCCACCTGCAACCGTGTGAAGTCTGTCGTTGCCCAAATGGCGGACAAGAATCTGGTAAACAATCAATCTTGTTTTTCCCTCAGAATGCATTTCAATTATTTATAAACCACCGGAAACGGGGCAGTTTCTATGGTATTGCTCACATGCCCAGCGCGGTCACGGATGGAAACCCTGATTTTTACAATGGAGCTATCCTCATTAAAAAAATTGAGTGAGCCGAGTTTGTATTGCAAAGTTCCCTCAATCGGTCCTGATTGGGCGCTTTCTCTCAATCTTGGGAATCTGCCGCTGTATGAAACAATCTTAAACTCTTCGTACTTGTCTCCAACTTTTCTGAACAGCACCGGAAAAATGTTGTATCGGTCGGCAGAATCCAGAAGGGCAATGTCCTCAGAATTGAGTCCAAGGTCACCATCGCCATCCTTAAAATTGATGCTCAGATAAATGTAATCTGTTTGGGGAAGTTCTTTGAAATAAGCAGACCCATAACTGATATAGGGCTGAACTGGGTAATCCGGAATGGTCTGACACGCCATTGCAAAAAAGGCAAGGGCGATTATCGTCAGGATTGGAAACTTCCGCATTGGGCAAAAATAGGCAATAAATCCTCCGCGCTCAGCGACTTCTGGCAAAAATCAGAAATGCAGCAAGTCCGGTGGAAAAACTCAACAATGAATAAACCACAGCGCCTTGCCAGTTGCTCTCGCGCATCATGCCGGATGTTTCCATGCTGAAAGTGGAAAATGTACTGAAGCCTCCACAAAAACCGGTAATCATCAAGAGCCGAATTGAATTCTGGTTCTGGCTGTCCGGTAAAATTTTATGCAGGAAAAAAGCAGCTATCAGGCAGGCGAGCACATTGGCGATGAGCGTTGCATATGGGAATTCGCCAGCGCGGGATTTAAAAATCAGACTGATTCCATAACGGAGACAGCCGCCGATGCCGCTGCCAAAGAAAACAATTGCCAGGTCTTTCATCGGTTCAGGAAGCGTAAAAGCAGTGTCAGGAGAATGCTTAATAGAATGGAAGTGACAATTGGAAAATGAAAGGAAAAGTTGCCGGATTTGTAGTGGAAATCACCGGGCAAATTGCCAAGCCATTTTAAAGCATTGGGAAATTTCCAGAGGATGAGCCCTGCCAGAAGCAGGATGAGTCCGCCAAGTATCAGAATCTTTGCCATTATTTATCAGGTCGATGCTTTGTCCTGTTGCTGTAAAATTACAGCCTTGCGGCAGTATTGCTGCCTATTTTTAATTGAGGTTTGGAGACAAGCCTATTGCTGAACGAAGTTTGTAAGAAATTTTCAGGATGAAGCCCACTATTGAACTGCCCCTGATTGCCCAAAACCCCGGTTTAAAAGCATTTTCCAGGGAAATTGGTGATCACCATTACCGTTATCTGGGCATGCGCGCTTTCATTCGTGACAATTGGAAAAGCTTACAGGATTTTGCTTCTGCCCATCATCAGTTTGGGTTTCACCGCAACGGACAGGAAAACGGATGGGTTTACAGAGAATGGGCGCCGGAAGCACATCAGCTTTGGCTCACTGGAGATTTCAACCAGTGGGACAAGGAAAGTCATCCCATGGAACGCAAGGAATCTGGCATCTGGGAGATTAACATTCCGGATGCAGCAGGTCAAACTTTGGCGCACAGACAAAAGGTAAAAGTAATTGTGCGCGGAGCCAATGGGACCCTCGACCGCATTCCGGCTTACATTACTTTTCAGGACCAGGATGAGCAAACCAAGGATTTTTCCGGAGTGCTTTGGTGGCCAAAAGAATCGTATCGCTTTCAGCATGTTTTCGATGCGCCCAAGGACAAGCCGCTATTTATTTATGAAGCCCATGTGGGCATGGCCCAGGAAAGGGGAGGAGTTGGCTCTTTCTCGGAGTTCAGGGAAAATGTACTTCCAAAAATAAAAGCCGCCGGCTACAATTGTATTCAGTTGATGGCCATTCAGGAACATCCGTATTATGGCTCCTTCGGATACCATGTTTCGGGTTTTTTCTCGGTTTCTTCCCGCTTTGGTTCTCCCGAAGCTTTGAAAGAACTGATCGACGCTGCGCACGGAATGGGCATTGCAGTCATTATGGACCTTGTTCATTCACATGCTGTTAAGAATATTTTTGAAGGACTGAATGAATTTGATGGAAGTGGTCACCAGTATTTTAGGTTTGGAGATGCAGGCAACCACCCGGCCTGGGATTCCAAAATATTTGACTACGGAAAACCCGAAGTGCTTCGTTTTCTTTTAAGCAATGTGCGCTTCTGGCTGGAGGAATATCGCTTCGATGGTTTTCGCTTTGATGGAGTTACTTCCATGTTGTATAAAGACCATGGACTGGGCCGCAGTTTCGACTCTCTGGCATCGTATTACAACAATGTTCTGGACGACGATGCCCTGCTTTATCTGAAGCTGGCCAATGAACTTGCACATGAATTTCGTCCCGGCAGCATCACCATTGCGGAAGATGTAAGTGGTTTGCCCGGACTTGCCCGACCACAGAATGAAGGCGGACTCGGTTTTGATTTTAGACTGGGAATGGGCATTCCCGATTTCTGGATAAAAATTATAAAAGAGCAGCCCGATGAGGCCTGGAGCATGAATGACCTCTGGAGCATGCTGACCAATCGCCGTTATGATGAACGCACAATCGCGTATGCTGAAAGCCATGACCAGGCGCTCGTAGGCGACCAGACGCTTGCTTTTCGTCTGATGGGTTCAGAGATGTACCATTCCATGAGTCGGCAAAGCCATAGTATGATTGTAGACCGAGGAATTGCCCTGCATAAGATGATTCGGCTTATTACCGCAAGTGCTGCCGGCGATGCTTATCTCAATTTTATGGGGAATGAATTCGGGCATCCAGAGTGGATTGATTTTCCGAGAGAAGGAAATGGCTGGAGTTTCCAATACGCCCGAAGGCAATGGAGTCTGGCGCAGGAAGATCACCTTCGCTATCGTTTTTTACTCGATTTCGACCAGGCCATGCTGGAACTGCTGCAGGGTAAAAAAGTGCTTGAGGATAAATTCTTGAAAGAAATTCATATCCACAACGAGGATAAGGTTTTGGCTTTCATGCGGGCTGGTTTGTTGTTTGTTTTCAATTTTCATCCAGTGAAAAGCCATTCCGATTATGTGCTGCACATGCCGGAGCCGGGCTCTTTCCGGGAAATTTTAAATTCTGATGATGGCCATTTTGGTGGCTTTGAAAGACACCGCGCCGGACTTGAACATTTTACCATGACAGACAACCGACTGAGCCTATACCTCACAAACCGAACCGCTATTGTGCTGGAGCCAGTCTATCAATCGAATAAAAAATAGCCATGAAAGGATGCATTTTACTGGACCGGGATGGAGTGCTCAATCGTGAGACAGGCGATTATGTTTTCAGGGAAGAAGATTTTCAAATTCCTTCTGATGTGCCGGAAGGCTTGAACCGACTTAAATCGGCTGGTTTTGGCTTGGTGGTGGTTACCAACCAAGGCGGAATTTCGAAAGGTCTTTACAAATCAGAGGCTGTAAAAAACCTCCAAAAGATTTTGCAATCAGCCTGTGGAAATGCCATTGATTATCTATTGTATGCACCCTGGCATAGAAGCATTTCAGCCAGTTTGTCGGCCAAGCCCGGCAGTCTGATGATGGAGCGGGGAATGGCCCTTACCAACACTACTTCAGAAAATAGCTGGATCATCGGCGATGCTGGTCGCGATATGGAAGCTGGAAAAGCGGCAGGTGTGCGTACAATTCTGATTCCAACCTTAAAGGAAAGGGAATCGCCGTATGCGGATTTTGTATGCGAAAATTTTACGGAAGCAGTTAACATCATTTTATCAGCCAGCTGAGCTTCGTGCCAGCATAAGGGCATACAATGCGGCGGTTTCTGTGCGCAGAACCTGGGGCAAAAAACGCAATGATTCAGTTTTTTTCTCGGCAAGGAACTCAATTTCATCCGGTGTGAAATCTCCTTCTGGTCCAATCAGAAGCAGCGTTTTTTCGTCTGTGCTGGGCTTGATTTTTGTTTCATTGCTGCTGAGATCGGCGGTAATGATGCGTCCGAACTGATTAAAGGGAAGTAGCTGAAGTTTATCGTGCCAGTGAATTTGCGGCAAGTAAAACTGTCCGGATTGCTTCATCGCTGAGAGCGCAATTTTGTTGAGTCTTTCTGTATTGAGGTGGCTTCTTTCTGTTCTGCGGCTGCGAAAAAAATGGAAACCATGGCAACCAATTTCGGTGGCTTTTTCCACCAGCCATTCCATTCGGTCGAGATTTTTCGTCGGTGCTACCGCCAGCCAGAATTCACCTGTCCAGAGTCTTGCTGTTTTTTCAGATTCCAGAACCTGCAAGATACAATTGCCGGGTTTTTCGTTTAGAAGCCGGGCTTTTCCTTTCTTTCCGGCAGCATCTGTTACATCCAGCACATCACCTGTTTTCATCCGCAGGACTTGCAGCACATGTCGGGCTTCCGTTTCGGGAAGGATTGGGTTTGTGAAATCAGGCAGATAAAATAGCATGGCCCAAATGTAGCAAGGGAAGGATTTTGATGATTGCGAAACTTTTGCGTGAGGGGGCAACGCGAAAATTGCCACGCAAGGCGTGGAATTGGAGCAAAGCACCCGACCGGCCACGGTGAAAGCGTGGGCGGACACGCCCAAATTCAATTAAAAAAGAAAGTCTTCTCTAATTTCTAAGTTCCATTTCCTGCACCAAATGTTTGCTTTCGCCAACATTTTCGATTACCCAAAGCACATAGCGGATGTCGCAGGAAACATTGCGGCAAATGCGGCTGTCGAAGAAGTAATCGCTCATGGTTCCTTCCCAAACCCGGTCGAAATTGAGGCCGATGAGTTCGCCTTTTGCGTTGAGAACCGGACTTCCGGAATTTCCGCCGGTGGAATGGTTTGAAGCAATAAAAGCAACAGGAACAGGGCCCGCAGCCGAGGTGTTTTGCTTTTTAAATTTGGAAGCAAGTGCGGGATCCATCATAAAATCGTCGGCAGTTCCTGCCTTTTCCATGATTCCGTCACTGGCCGTGGAGAAGCCGTATTGGACTCCGTCTTTGGGGTTGTAGCCTTCCACTTTGCCAAATGCGATTCTGAAAGTTTGGTTGGCATCCGGATAAAACTGTTTTTCTTTTTCCATTTCCATCAGGCCTTTGAAAAAGATTTTCTGGTTTTGTTCCAGGATTGAATTTGCCCTTTGAAACTGAGGCAAAATGATGTTGACGAAATGGTCGTTCAGGGTTTTCCAGAGTTTATAAGTTGGATTTCTTCTCAGGTGTACGGAATCGCCTTTTGAGACTTTTTCAGCCAATGCCCAAACTTTGGTGGAATCGAACCAGTTGCCTTTTTCGAAAATTTCCTTTGTGAATTTCCCATTTTCCAGCGGTGCGCTAATCAATAATTCCTGGAAGTAAAAAGTCTGCATGTCTTTGGGAATGTCCTTATGATACGCTTCCATGCAAACGGTGAAAAGTGCTTTTTCAACTGCTGGATCGGATTCTTTCCAGATGGAGCGAAGAGATGCCTTATAATCGCTAAGAGCCTTGGCCTTGATTTCTGCGCTGCTTTCCTTTGATTTGGATAAAAGCGTTTGGGTCAGGGAAATAATGGTGAAAATATTGTTTGAACTGATGGCCTCTGAATGGTATTGCGCCGGCAGTGAAAGGCGGCTCATTTCACGGTATTCAAGTCTGAGGTTTTCCAAAGCATCCAGATACGGTTTTCCTTCTGCTCCGAGTCCGGCAAAATAGCTCCGGTATTTTTCTTCGGTGTTTTCCTTGAGTTTGATGGCATCCGCTTTGGCCATTCCAAGGGATTCGCCTTGCCATTTTTTCCAGGCATTTGCGATGTCGGCCTGAATGTCGGCATAGCGGATGCGGTTTTCCTGAGAAGCTTTCATCGCCGCATTGATGATTTCAAGTCTTTTGGTGCGCAGCGCGATTTTCTTGGGATTGGTTTTTTTGCTTACCAGATCCAAAGCGTAGGAGGGGAGATATTCGCTGGTGCGGCCCGGATAGCCAATGAGCATGGTGAAATCGCCTTCCTTGATTCCTGAGGTTGAAATTGGTAGGTATTTTTTTGGTGTGTAAGGCACATTGTCTTTTGAGTATGCTGCCGGCTTATTGTCCTTGCCCGCATAAATCCGGAAAAGCGAAAAGTCGCCAGTATGTCTTGGCCAAACCCAGTTGTCGGTATCGCCGCCAAATTTTCCGATGCTTCCCGGAGGCGCACCAACCAATCGGATGTCGGTAAAGGTTTCGTAAATCAGAATCCATTGCTGAATGCCGCCGAAAAATGGTTTTATCTGTGCCTGATAATGGGTTCCGGCCGTGGCTTTTGCGATGTAATCTTTCGCATTGGCTGCCATTCGCAATTCTTTTTCTTTGTCGGAAGACTCTGCTGGAATTCCTGCTGAAATGGCCTGGGTTACATCTTCCATGCGCACAAGAATGGAAACGCTGAGACCGGGATTGGACAATTCAGCTTCCTTGTTTTTTGCCCAAAAGCCATCCCTAAGATAATCGTGCTCCACGCTAGAATGGTTTTGAATCTGCCCGAATCCGCAGTGGTGGTTGGTGAGAACCAAGCCCTGGTTTGAAATAATTTCACCGGTGCAGCCTCTTCCGAATAAAACTACGGCATCTTTTATCGAAGCTTGTGTTGTTGAATAAAGGGCTTCCGGAGTCAACAGAAAGCCTTTTTCTTTCATTTTCTGAAATAATACAGAGTTGATGAGAGATGGAGGCCACATTCCTTCATCGGCTTTTGAAATGAGGGAGGTTGCTTGATTGAGCAACAATAGAATTAATAGAATTGAAATAGGGTTTTTCTTCATTTCACCTGAAAATTGAACGGGACAATGTTACTAAATTTCAGGAAAGAAAAAGTGTTGAATAATTTATATCTGTCTGATGTATTTTGTTTTACGGCAAAAAAAATCCCGGCCTTGGACCGGGAAAAGAATTTGAATGAATGTGCTGGCTGGAAAAATCCCGACTCAGTTCAGTTGTCGCCTCCTGCAGGTTTGTCTTTGTGCATGATGGCGTAGATTTCAACAATAAAGCCAACCATTAGAAAAGCAGGTCCAACCGTGAGTCCCAATGGACCAAAACCATATTCAGCTGTTTCCATTGTCATAATGATGAAGCCGATGATGAGCAGAGCAATGCCTGCGAGCATGATGATGAAATTGTTGCGGGAAAAAATCATGTTCCTGTATTTATGTTGCAAAGTAAAGGGCATCTGCGGGATTTGCGCCAAAATGGAAATAAATTTCCTCAGGACTTTGTTTTGATTAGGAGCTGCGCCGCTTCAAATTGCAGGCCTTAATTGAGTTTTTAGCATGCAGCAGGCGATTGGTGGCAATTATCAAATTCGGGATGAGGATGTCGTTTTTCTCGACAACCATCTCCTGGTCGTGAATAAGCCCGCCGGAATTTTGGTTCAACCCGATAAGGATGGCTCCGATTCGGTAGAGGATGCCGCCAAGATTTGGCTGAAGCAAAAGTTTGATAAGCCGGGAAATGTCTTTGCCACGGTTTGTCACCGGCTCGATCGCCCAGTTTCCGGACTGGTTGTCATTGCCCGGACTTCGAAGGCCCTGGCCCGAATGAATACAATTTTTCAGGGCAGGGAAATCAAAAAGATTTACCTAGCAGTTGTTGAGGGTCGACCAGAACCCTGGAAATGGCTTCGGCACTGGATCAAAAAAAACGAAACCACCAATAAAGTCTGGACATACACTTACCCCCGTGGAGATGCAAAACAGGCCGATTTGTGTTACTGGCACCTTCAGGGTGAAAAGGAGAAATCCATGGTTTTGGTTCGGCTTTTTACAGGCCGTCATCACCAGATTCGGGCACAATTGGGCTTGGAAAAATTGCCCATTTTGGGCGACCTCAAATACGGAAAGAAATCGCCCACAGACCCAACGGTTTGTCTTTGCTCTTATGCCATGGAATTTACCCATCCGGTTTCTGGTGAAACTTTAAGAATTGTGGGTGCAATTCCGCAATGGGGTTCCTGGCGGGGTTTTTCTGCACCTGATGCGCAGGCAATGGAAACGGCTTTTCAGATAAATGAAGGTGCTGCACCTGCCCAAATCCGAAAGTGACAAGAATTATGTATTGATCTGAGAAAGGTCAGAATATATCAGATTGGGGTTTGACTGCTTTGCAAGAGCTACAAGGCAGTCACAACATGAAAATCATATTTGTACCCTACGATTTTTCTCTTCCATCCAAGAACGCACTTCGTTATGCAATTGATGCTTCAGGGCAATTGCATGCGGCTCAAATTGTAGTTTTTCACCACAATCCGCAGGTTTACACCAATGGAGAATTTCCTGTCTTGTATATGGACAATCTGGGCAAGATCAATGAAGACCTCCGGGCCCACATTGCAAACGAAGTGGTGGAACTCATCGATAAATCTACCACTTGTTTTCCCGGACTGGATGCGCAGGTAGTAGTTGTTACAGAATCAGGAACTGTACTTTCCATTCTCCACAATGCTGAAAAGTCGGACGCGGATATGATTGTCATGGGCAGCCACGGAAAGTCTGGTTTTGAAAAGCTGGTTTTTGGTTCAATTACTTCGGCAGTGATTGATGATTCTGAAATTCCGGTCCTGGTGATTCCGCCACATTTTCAATTTGTGAAGCTTGAAAAAATCATGTATGCTTCTTCTTTGTCGCATTTTCAAGGCGAACTTCATCGCTTAAGGAAATTTCTTGGTCGCCTCTCGGTGAAGGTTCTGGTTTTGCACCTCAAATATTCTTTCAATGGAAATGAACACCTGGCGCAGGCCAGACACCTGCTTTTTGAAGAGAAAAGTCCGAAGGTAGATTTACTTGTGGTGGACATTTCTCCGGAGTTTCGGCTTGTAGATCAGTTGCTCGAAAATTTCAAAAAAGAGGATCCCGATTGTCTCGTCATGTTTCCAACCCGTTACGAATGGTTTGAAAAATTGTTCTTAAGCAGCAAGACATTGGAGATAATGAGCCGCCTTAAGAAGCCAATGTTGGTTTTATACACCTGAGAAATCGCTTTCTTGAAATCGGGGCACTTGTAAAGTGGCATCAGTCTTTTGCTACTTTTGCGGGATATGGAAATTCCTTTTTTTAAGTATGAAGGTGCCGGAAATGATTTTATCATGGTGGACAACCGCTCAGGGTTTTTTAAGGAGAACACCAAGTCCATTGAAAACCTGTGTAACCGGCGTTTTGGCATTGGTGCCGACGGATTGATTTTACTGGAAAATTCAGTTGACCATGATTTCAGGATGGTTTATTTTAATTCTGATGGCCGTGAAAGTACTTTTTGTGGCAATGGCGGTCGTTGTATCGTTGCCTTTGCCAGACAACTTGGAATCGTAAAAGAGGAAGTCCGTTTTATGGCAAAGGATGGATTTCACGAGGCAGTTTTTGAAGGCGAACTTGTGAAACTTCGAATGATGGATGCAGCCTTGCCGGAAACGGAAAGCGCCTTGAATGGCCATCGCATTTTTACAGGTTCTCCGCATTTTGTGCAGTTTGTTGAGGATGTTGATTCGGTGGATGTTTTCACTGAAGGCCGCAGAATCAGGAAACTGTTTGGAGAAGAGGGCATCAATGTAAATTTTGTTGAAAAGCAAGATGACGGACTTTTCGTTCGAACTTATGAACGCGGCGTGGAGGATGAAACGCTTTCTTGCGGGACTGGCGTTACCGCAGCAGCACTCACCGCGGCTGTTGAGGCGGGCTATAAGAGTCCGGTCCAAATCCGAAGCAAGGGTGGAAATTTGCGCGTTGAATTCAAGGTTTTGCCCGATGGATTTACCGATGTTTTTCTCACTGGCGCGGCCCGAATGGTTTTTTCTGGTTTGATTTCACAGCCTTCTGCCTGAAGCGATTGCCCTTTCCCTATTTCATTTTACCTTTGCAGCATGCAGCATCCGCTCCGGATATACAACACACTAACCCGACAAAAGGAAGAATTTCAGCCCATTAACCCACCTTTCGTAGGTTTGTATGTTTGCGGTCCAACCGTTTATAATTTTGTGCATTTGGGTAATGTCCGGACTTTTTTGAGTTTCGATATTCTCCTTCGATATCTTCGCTTTCGTGGTTTTACTGTTCGATATGTGCGCAACATTACCGATGTAGGTCATCTTGTTGGTGATGCGGATGAAGGCGAAGACAAGATTGGCCGCATGGCCCGGCTTGAAAAGCTGGAGCCGATGGAAATTGTGCAGCGCTATACAAACGATTTTCATGAGGTGCTGGCGCAATTCAATATGCTTCCGCCCAGTATCGAACCAACTGCTTCCGGTCATATGCTTGAGCAAATTGAAGCTGCTCAGGATCTTATAGCAAAGGGTCTTGCCTACGAATCTGCTGGCTCTGTTTATTTTGATATCGCCAGCTACAACAAGCAAGGCGGAAATTACGGGAAGCTTTCCGGTCGGGTTTTGGAAGATTTGCTCACTGAAACCCGCTCGCTTGAAGGCACAGAAGAAAAACGAAATCCCCTTGATTTTGCCCTTTGGAAAAAGGCCGCGCCGGAGCACATCATGCAATGGAATTCCCCTTGGGGAAAGGGATTTCCGGGTTGGCATCTTGAGTGTACCTGCATGAGTACAAAATATCTGGGAACCCAGTTTGATATTCATGGCGGTGGAATGGATTTGAAGTTTCCCCACCATGAGTGTGAAGTCGCACAAGGCGCTGCTTTGAATGGAAAGGATCCTGTTCGTTACTGGATGCATGCCAATATGCTCACAGTGAACGGCCAGAAAATGTCGAAGTCTTTGGGCAACAGTTTCCTTCCGGCAGAACTTTTTGCTGGGAATCATCCTTTGCTCGATCAGCCTTACAGCCCGATGACGGTGCGCTTTTTTATGCTTCAATCCCAGTATCGGAGCACGCTTGATTTCTCCAATGAAGCTTTGCAGGCAGCGGCGAAGGGTTATAGAAAGCTGGCCAATGGACTTAAAATTTCCCGTAGTCTGGACTGGGCTGATGGTGAAACTCCACTTGATTCAGCCAAAGTAGCCGACATCGAAAAAGCAATTGATGGCTTTTATAAAGCCATGAGCGACGACCTCAACACTGCGGTTGCCATTGCAGAACTTTTTACCTTGCTCAAATATGTCAATATGCTGCACACTGGACAGCTCTTACCAGCAGCTTTGGGGCAGGAAGTTTTTCAGTCTTTGCGGGAAAATTTCGTTACCTTCCTGACAGATGTGCTTGGTTTGGAGGAAGAAAAACCTGAGATTAACTCTTTGATTCCAGGTTTGCTTCAACTTTATAGAGAGTTTAAAGAAAACAAACAATACGACAAAGTGGATGAAATCCGTGCCAGCTTTAAGGCTGCTGGCCTTGTAATCCGCGACCTAAAGACCCGGCTCGACTGGGCATATGACGAATAGAAACCGATTTTTAAAACATGATTCAACGACCTCAATCCATTATGCTGGGCATCATTATTTTGTTAATGCTTGCCTCGCTTTTTCTTCCAAACTGGGCAAAAACAAGCCAGGATAATATTTCCACGGCTGTTCAAACGGCCTTTTCATTAAGTGTGAACAAGGCTGGGACAGAAACTTCTCATGCGCGCTATCACCTTGCAATTGGAATGTTGGTGGTGGCTGGCCTTGCGGGCTTTTCAATCTCTCAATTCAAAAATAGACTTCTGCAGATGAAAATCGGCTTTGGCATTACACTTTCAATTGCCATTACGCTCGTTTTTCTGATGATGGGCGCCAATGAAGGAGAAGCCTTGGTCGATCCAAAAATAGCTGGAACCAATTACAAGACTGGTTTCTACCTGATGTTCATAGCCTTGTTTTCAAACATCATTTCAAACCGCCTTATCCGCAAGGATGAGCATCTTGTCCGCAGCATGGACCGCATTCGCTGATGGCTGGTCAACACAAAGGGCCGCAAGGCCTTGAGCAAGAGGTTCTGGCACTTTTTCCGGTGGCAGGATTGGAGTATTCATACCCGGAGATTGCTGAATTACTCGACTGCCGTAGCCGGGAAGACAAAATCGATCTAAGTCTGGCCTTGCAAAAACTCCTCAAACGAAAGGCCATTCAAGAATCAGATTCTGGGAAGTTTGGCTTGTTTGGCGCTGAAAAGCAAGCCATTACTGGTAAGGTTGATTTTGTAAATCCTAGAATTGCCTATATCAGGCTCGAAGGCCTGGAAAATGTTGGAAAGGATGTTGTTGTTTCTGCTGATGATCTTCGGGGCGCTCAGGATGGTGACTTGGTCGAGATTGAGCTGTTTTCTGCCAGAAAGGGCAAAAGGCAAGAAGGGCAGATTTTAAAAGTGCTGCAAAGGGCAAGAAACCAATATGTTGGAACCCTTAAAGTAAAAGGTGGTACGGGTTGGTTTACGGCCGATTACCGTAAAATGCACGAGGAAATTATGATTTCCGAGCAGGACCTAGCTGGTGCAAGGGATGGCCAGAAGGTGCAGGTTGAAATTACCCATTGGGGAAGTTCCAGCCGCAGGGCCCAAGCCAAGGTAAAAGAAATTCTGGGAAAGCCCGGCGAACACAATGCTGAAATGCACGGCATTCTCGCAGATTACAATATTCCGCTTAGATTTTCTGAAGAAGTCGAGCAAGAAGTGGCTCAGTTTTCGGGCGTTATTTCTGATTCTGATACAAGCGGCCGCCGAGATTTTCGGCCTGTGCTCACATTCACCATTGATCCATTTGATGCCAAGGATTTTGATGATGCGATTTCAGTTAAGAAGCTCGACAATGGAAATTGGGAAATAGGCGTTCACATCGCAGATGTATCCCATTTTGTAAAACCGGGCAGCAAGCTGGATGAGGAAGCTTTTCAAAGGGCAACTTCTGTGTATCTGGTGGACCGCGTTTCGCCCATGTTGCCAGAGCGCTTGAGCAATGATCTTTGTTCTTTGCGGCCAAATGAAGACAAACTGACTTTCTCCTGCGTGGTTGAACTGAATGAAGCAGGTGTTGTTTCAGGCAAACCATGGATTGGGAGAACTGTCATTCACAGCGATCGCCGCTACACTTATGAAGAAGTTCAAACGGTACTGGAAGGCGCGGAAGATCCCAATGCGGATCATCTTCGCTTGCTCAACCGGTTTGCCTTGGTCATGCGGGATAGTCGCATGGCAGCCGGCGCAATGTCTTTTGAATCCACAGAAGTGAAATTCCTTTTGGATGAAAATGGCGTTCCCTTGAAAGTTATTACCAAAATCCGTAAAGACGCCCACAAGCTGATTGAGGAATTTATGTTGCTGGCCAACAGGCTGGTTGCGGAATATGCGTTCAATTACCGCGAGGGGAAAAAAGAAAATCCCATGGTGTACAGAATTCACGAATCGCCAAATCCAGAGCGGCTCCAGAATTTTGCAGACTTTGCAAGCCGGTTTGGGTACAAAATAAATGTCTCACAGGAAAAGGTCGCCATGTCATTGAATAGCATGGTTGTCCATCTTGAAGGAAGGCCCGAGCAGGAGCTGATGCAAAACCTCGCCATCAGGGTGATGGCCAAAGCTCGATATACCACGAAGGCAATGGGCCATTTCGGACTTTCTTTTGCGCATTATTCTCATTTTACATCGCCCATTCGTCGCTATCCGGATGTGCTTACACACAGGCTGCTCTGGAATTATTTGAACAATGAGGCCAGACTGGAGAAAGAAAAACTTGAAACCCTTTGCAACCATTGCTCTGAAAAAGAGAAAATGGCGGCGGATGCCGAGAGGGCCTCTGTGAAATACAAGCAGGTGGAATACATGAGCTTTCAAGACAACAGCAAGGTCTATGAAGGTGTGGTTTCCGGCGTTACTGAATGGGGAATTTTTGTAGAAATTATCGAAAACAGATGCGAAGGAATGGTACGAGTTTCGGAACTTACCTTCGATACATTTGACCATCTGGAAACAGAATATTGCCTCGCTGGAAGGCGCACAGGCACGCGCATCACATTCGGCGACAGGGTAAAGGTTCGGGTAAAAGGAACCAATATGGAAAAGCGTTCAATCGATTTTTATTTGGAAGAAATTGCGGGTAAAAGTTTGAAAAATCAGGATTCAGCCAAGTCGGCCAAGGTTTGGCCAGCTTCCAAAAAAAGGAGAAAGGGTTAATCCTCAAAAGCGGTCCCTTCAAGCGGCTTTTTTCCTTACATTTGCGGGCGTTTTTGCCATGATTTCTATAACCAATCTTTCTTTCCATTTCGGGGCCCGCGCCATGTACGACGAGGCCAATCTTCACATTAAACCAGGTGATAAAATCGGACTCATCGGTGCCAATGGCACAGGGAAGTCTACTTTGTTGCGCATCATAACGGGTGAGTATCAGCCAGATGGAGGAAGCATCTCCATGGCCAAAGATTGCAGCATTGGTTTTCTGAACCAGGATTTGCTTTCATACCAAACAGAAGACAGCATTCTTCATGTGGTGATGCAGGCCTTTCAGCGCGCACTCGATGTGCATGATGAAATGGAAAAAGTGCTGCATGAAATGGAAACCAATTACCGGGATGAACTGGTTGAACAATTGGGTGAATTGCAGGAAGAATATGAAAGGCTTGATGGTTTTACGCTGCAGGCCAGGGCAGAGGAATTGCTCGAAGGACTTGGCTTTCCAACAGCGGAACTTCAGAATCCTCTGAGTTCGTTTTCAGGCGGTTGGCGTATGCGCGTGATGCTGGCAAAATTGCTTTTGCAAAAACCATCTCTTTTGCTGCTTGATGAACCTACCAACCACCTTGATCTTCCATCAATCAAATGGATTGAAGAATATCTTGAGCGTTATGAAGGCGCTTATGTGATTGTGAGTCACGACCGGTATTTCCTTGACAATACCGTCGACATCACGGTGGAAGTAGCCAATTCTAAGCTCAATGTATATGCGGGGAATTATTCTTTCTTTCTGGAAGAAAAATCTCTTAGAAATGAAATTCAAAAAGGCGCATTTGAAAATCAACAGGCCAAAATCCGTCAGACTGAGCGGTTTATTGAGCGATTTAAAGCCAAAGCTTCCAAGGCAAAGCAGGTTCAAAGTCGCGTAAAGGCATTGGCAAAAGTTGATTTGATTGACGATGTGGTGGATGAAAACGCCAAGGTGAATTTTAAGTTTACCTTCGATACGCCTTCCGGCAGAAACCTCATCATGCTCGAAGAAATGAGCAAGTCTTATGGGGATAAGGTGATTTTCAAAAACAGCGAAGCCACACTCGAAAGAGGGCAGAAAATTGCTTTCATCGGTGCCAATGGAAAAGGAAAATCAACCCTGCTGCGCATCATCAATGGCTCAGAACCATTTGATGGAAAAAGAACTCTAGGACACAATGTGAGGTCCACATTTTTTGCGCAGCATCAACTGGAAGCGCTTCGACTTGAAAATAACCTGCTGGAGGAACTTCAACAGACGGGCACAGCCCGGTCTGAAATGGAATTGCGCGGCATTCTCGGCTGTTTTCTGTTCAGCAGCGATGATGTTTTTAAGAAAATTAAAGTGCTTTCCGGAGGTGAGAAAAGTCGGGTAGCGCTAGCAAAGACATTGCTGTCCAATGCAAATTTCCTTTTGCTGGATGAACCCACCAATCACCTTGATATGGTTTCGGTGAACATTCTGATTCAGGCTTTGCAGCAATATCAGGGTACATTTCTTGTAATCAGCCACGACCGCTTTTTTGTAGAACAGATTGCCAATACAATCTGGTTTATCGAAGATCATCAACTGAAAGAATATCCCGGCACATACGAGGAGTATGAATACTGGCTTGAAGAAAGGGCTAAAAACGCGGCATCTTTGCCAGTATCTGAAAGTAAAAAACCAGAGAAGACTGCTGTAGTTGTGGCGGAAAAGAAACCGGTGGTGCCGGATTTGCAAAAGTCTATTGCCAAGGTTGAAGTGGAAATTACCGACTTAGAAAAGAAGAAACTTGAACTGGAAAACCGTATGGCCGATCCTCTGGTTTTTTCTGACTATAACAAATTGCAGACCAGTCAGCAGGAATACGAAAAAATTGTTGCTTCCCTTGCCGATGCGACTAAGCGCTGGGAAGCGCTCTTAGACAGTTGATAATCTGATTTTGGTGGATGCTCAGTGCAGCATCGCCCAGGCTACCCAGAAATACACCGCAAGTCCAAGTAAATCGTTGGCGGTGGTGATGAATGGTCCGCTTGCAAGTGCAGGATTGATGCCGATTTTATCCAGTACATAAGGTGTAACTGTGCCCATGATTGAGGCAAGTATTACAACCGAGAAAATGGCGACAGAAACTGTGGCTGCCAGTCTGATTGGGTCGCCTAGAAGCCAGGTGAAAAGTAAAACTGCAGCACACAGGATGCTGGCATTTACCAAGGCTACGAGAATGGTTTTCATCAGCTTTTGGAGGAAACTCATGCCGCCGGGCAGGCGGTTGCTAAGTCCTTGAACCATCACCGTACTCGCTTGAATGCCAACATTTCCACCCGTTGCGGTAATCAGTGGAATAAAAAATGCCATGGCTGGTACCATTCGGATCTGCCATTCGAATAGGCCTGCAAGCTTGGCGCCTAAAAGTCCGCCACACATGCCGATCAGCAACCATGGCAGTCGGGCACGGGCTGCAGTCCAAACGGGTTCATCTTCTTCAACGGTTTCCGATATACCCGACATGAGGTTAATTTCTTCCTCAGCCTGTTCGGTAATCACATCCACCACATCATCGATGGTGATTCTTCCCAAAAGCATGCACTGAAAATTCACAACTGGAACCGATTCAAGGTCATAGCGCTGCATAATTTCAGCAACTTCATTTTGGTCGCGGTAGCTTTCGATGAAAACAATCTCTTTTTCGTAGATGTCTTTTATCAGGGTATTGCTTTTCGACAGAATGATTTTTTTCAAAGAAACCCTGCCAAGCAAAATGTCATGGTCGTCCACAACATAAACCGAGTAAAATTTCTCCACATTTTCGGCCTGCCTACGAATTTCTTCGATTGTGCGCACGACAGTCCAGTTTACATTCGCTTTGATC
>CANETC010000036.1 GCA_947441055.1 Cytophagaceae bacterium
CCAGAGGAAAACGACAAATGGCTTGACCGTGGTTTCACGCTTGGAAGGAAACTCAAAAGGGGATTTCAGGCAAGGGCCATCCAGATTGATGAACTTTTGAAAGCCGCTGAATCGGAGGGAAACCGCGTCATTATCTGTGGTGATATGAATGACACGCCTTACAGCAATGCCTACCTCAGGATCCGAGATTCATACCGCAATTCATTCGAAGACAAGGGCCGTGGCCTTGGTTTTACTTTTAATGGAGGAATCCCGTTTCTGAGAATTGACAACCAGTTTTATGGAAAAGGACTCAAAGTAAACCGATTCACCACCAACGAAAATTTCATTGGATCAGACCACTATGCCACGGAGGCCTGCTATTCTTTTTCGGATTGATTAATTCGCTTTTACTGCACTTTCAGCAGAATCCAGATTCAATTTTTCTATAAAGCGCATGGCCTGAGAAAGGTGAACATCGGGGTTCATCAAGTTGTCAGAAATATGACGGATGATTCCTTCGCCGTCGATGAAATAGCTGATTCGCTTTGTGAGCAAGCCAAAAGGATAAACTGCATTGTACTGGCGGCAAACCACCCGACCCGGATCTGAAAGCAAAGCAAATGGCAAATGATACCGCTCCTTAAACGACTTTAAGGTCTCTGGAGAATCGTGTGAAATGCCAGTAATGCCAATTCCCCGGCTGGAGAAAAATCCATAATCTTCTGAAAATTTACACACCTCCTTCGTGCATCCGGGTGTAAATGCCTTGGGATAAAACAAAATCAAATGACCTTTGGGAGAAAGTCCTTTAGAAAGCCTGAAAAGATTTCCTTCAGTGTCTTTAAGACTGAAGTCCGGGGCTTTGCTGTTTATTTTTAATGACATGTGGGTTTTGATTGATGCGTGTGCAAATCTCCGATTAAGAATTCAGTTACCTAACTGAGGAAAACCGGAATTTGTTTTCAAGGCAAGAAAACTGAGAAAAATCAGATCCATTCCTTACCAATTTCGGCCATTTCATCGCAATCAAAGGCGCAGATTTGCTTTTACAATTCAGCCAAAATCACTTGAACAGAAACTCCATCTGGAAAATCCTTTTACTGCATATTCTTCTTCTTTGCCCGGCTTTTCTGCCAGCACAGAATTACAGAAGTCAGGAAGGGATTTCCATTGGTGGGGGCACTTCCTCACTTGGTCGCTACCAAGGCAGTTTAAGCCGAAGTCCTGAAGGCGGAAATTCTGAATTACAATCTATTGCCTGGGATTTGGGCATAATTCGCATCCGAAAAACCGGAAAAAACATGGCCTTCTCATATGGCATGTCGCTTATGATGCTTGGTCATAAATACCGCAGCAATCAATTTGTGTGGAACCCGGGAAATCCCGCTGACTCTGTGGTATTAACAAGCAGCAAGCAATCCCTTGAAAATTATTACCTGAGCATACCGCTTCGATGGTCATTTTATCTCAATCAAAATCCAGCCGGCAGGTTCTTCATCGGTCCGGGATTGTTGCTCGCAATGCCCATTTACCGCAATCAAAAAATCAGCGGAACAGAACCCAATGGTCAAACAAAAGAGATTTCCGAGCGCTCTTTTCCAGAAAAAGGACCTTACGCTTTCATTTGCCCCGAACTTGAAACCGGCTATCTGGTTGAATTTCCGGATTGTTCGCTTGCCCGTTTCAGCCTGTTCTTTTCACTTCGTTCAAGCGGAATTTTGAAGGATGAGAATTACTATTCCATCCAAAGCTATACGGGCCTGCGATTCGCCTGGATTTTTGGAACGGATTAACACCCTAAGTTTTTACAATTCGAAAACTTTCATCTGCAATTTTTTGAATCACCGATTTCCAAGACGAAATTGCCGGCATGTTGCTTGTTCTGAAATCACGGATTGCGGTTGCAGGTTTATGGCTTATGCTGTTTGCTCTGCTTAGGCCTGAATTAATTTCTGCTCAGGAAATCAGCGGTAAGGTACTTGACAAGCAAGGAAATCCGCTTCGTGCAGAAATAAAAAATCTGAGAGACAGCACCTTAGCCATTAGCAACAACCAAGGCGAATTTTCATTTTTCATGAAAGACGACAAGCCCAAGGGTCTATATGCATTAAGCAAAGGATACAAAAACGATACGCTTGAATACAATGCCGGCAAAAACCTGTTGTTTAAACTTGAAGCCGTTCGGGATTTGCCGGGTGTAGAAGTTCAGGCAAAAGCAAATGATGCATTTCTGCAATCTGAGGCCGTAATCAAAACAGAAGTAATCAGCCGACCAGAACTTAAAAAAGCCGCCTGCTGCGATCTCGCTGGATGTTTCGAAACCCAGGGAACCGTTCAGCCTCAGGTTACCAACATAGTAAGCAATTCAAAAGAACTGCGCATTTTAGGCTTATCAGGGGTTTACAACCAAGTGTTGGTTGATGGATTGCCCATGATTCAGGGCCTTTCCTACACTTACGGAATCAGTGGAATTCCAGGCCCGATGATTGAGAACATCTTTGTTTCCAAAGGAACCAACAGCGTATTACAGGGATTTGAGGGCATTTCCGGGCAAATCAATGTGATCACCACAAATCCCGAAAAGGCCGACCGACTCAGAACAAGTCTCTACATCAACAATTTCAGGGAAGCGCATCTGAATGCCGCATGGACCAAAAAAAGCGAGAATCATAGTTTTACAGTCGGAATTCATGGCATCAACCCAGCCACAAACCGGGACCGGGATGGGGATGGTTTTTTGGATGTAACCAAACTTTCCAGAAAAATGGGATTTCTGAACGGCAAATGGAACAATGGCCGTTGGAATGGTGAATACGGAATACGGGCCACAGAAGAAAGCCGGATTGGTGGGCAGCGGAATTTCGATTCGAAGAATCCTGGAAGCAACACCATTTATGGACAGAAAATCGGATTCGGACAGCTCGATGTTCGAAACCGATTTGGCTATGAATTGTCAGACAATAAGCGGATTCTCATTATGATGGCTCTGCAAAGGCACCAACAGGATTCCTGGTATGGATGCTTGCAATACAATGGAAACCAAGATATTGGATTTGCCAATATTCAAACCGAACTTGACTGGGGCAAGCACACTGCCAAGGCCGGAATCAGCCTTCGCTTCCTGAATGCAGAAGAAAGAATTTCATTTCAAAATGACCCAATCGGCAGAACCTTTGGCGGAACCTATCGGAAAGAAGAACTGATTCCCGGACTTTTTGCTGAAAACACTTTTTCTTTTCTCAACAACAAATTGAAACTGATTACCGGTTTAAGGGCGGATAAACACAATGTGTTCGGATTGAAAATCAGTCCAAGGGCAATGATCCGCTGGGAACTAAATGAAAGCCTGATTCTCCGCGCCAATGCTGGCAGCGCCTGGCGCACAATCAACCTATTCAGCGAAAACCCGAATATCATGTCCGGGTCCAGGAATTTAATTTTAGAAGGAAATTTAAAACCCGAATCAGCTGTAAATGCAGGATTCAGCCTTACACAAAACCTTGACTTTGATTTTGGAAGCGGATATATCAGTGGTGATGCCTATGCCACTTCGTTTCAAAATCAAATTTTCCCGGATTTTGATTCCGAACCCAAAACTGTCCTTGTTAAAAATTTCGAAGGCAAAAGCAGAAGTTTGTATGCCCAATTGGAAGGGAAGTTAAACTTCAACAATGGACTAAGCCTCCGCGGAAGCTATAGCTACACTGAAAATTACAGGCTGATTTTAGGAGAAAGGAAAACATTGCCATTCAACCCATTGCACCGGGGACAAGTTGCCATCAGCTATCGAACTAAAAAACAAACCTGGCAATTTGACCTGAACCACCACATCTACGGACCACAATATTTACCTGACACCCGACAAAACCCAGAAGCCTACCGGACAGCGGAAAAATCACCTGCTTTTCAAACCTTAAATCTGCAGGTAATCCGATTTATGGGCAGGTTTGAAATGTATGCCGGCTGCGAAAATGTATTCGATTTCAGGCAGCTAAAACCCATCACCGCCTGGCAGGAGCCCTTTAGTCCTTGGTTTGATACAGCAGGAATCTGGGGTCCAACCCGTGGAAGAGAATTGTACATGGGATTGAGGTTTACGCTTCCCTGAAATAAGGTTCACAATTAATCACTGGGTAGAAAGGAAGATTGATTCCCAAAGGAGTTTGCATTTCTAGCACCGGCGGTGCCGAATTTTAATAGAAACCCGTTAAGGCAATGGCTCCGGAGTAAGGTCATATTATCGGTTTAAAAATTTACAGCAAAAACCAATTGAATTGAGAATTGAGAAACAAAACATATCGTTCCGCTGGAGCTTAATTTCTTGTTGGTAAATTCTCTTGACATTTTACCCCTCTGGGGTAAAATATTGAAAACCAATGGAGTTTGTATTTATGGCACCGATGATGCCAAAAATTAATCTGTAGAGAAAATTTATACTCACAAGATTCTGCTTTTCTGGCACCAGCGGTGCCAAATGTTAATCTGTAGAGAAAATTCATTGATAAAAGATTCTACATTTTTGGCACCAGCGGTGCCAAATGTCAATCCGTAGAGAAAATTCATTTATAAAAGATTCTACATTTCTGGCACCAGCGGTGCCAAATGTCAATAGAAAGAGAAAACGGAAAGGCAAAAGCTCCAGAGGAGCGTCATGTTAAAGTTGGGTGTAAACCTATTTCAGGACAACAAACAATTCCTACCCTATTTTACCTTTTGAACCCTTAAAACTTTCCATAGACACAAAAAAAGCCACCCTTTTGGATGGCTCTTCAATTTTGAAATTCAATTGCTTATTTGTTGCGCTTACGGGCGAAAGCTTTTTCCTTTATTTCTGCCGACATGGCTTGAAATTTGGTAAACTGCTC
Organism: Cytophagaceae bacterium; assembly: GCA_947441055.1. GTDB lineage: Bacteria > Bacteroidota > Bacteroidia > Cytophagales > Flexibacteraceae > CAMDMI01. The sequence continues at coordinate 4,848 of CANETC010000036.1, forward strand.
TGCACTTAAAACGCCTTTCAGGGTAGTGAAATAGTTGTCATCTATTTGCTTCATCTTCTGACGGCGCGTTGCAGCATCAAGGTTGGCCATAGACTTCACTTCTTCAATTTGCTTGAACTTATCAAGGTTGATTGCCTGAACCCTTTCCTGCTGGGTAGCCTCCAAACTCAATTCATTGGTCATACGCTTGGTAAAGCGGGCCGATTTTTCATCGGGAGATTTTTTAGGTTTTGCTTTTTGCAAATCTTGAGCCATGGCGGAGGCAAGGGAGAACACCAATGCAACCGCGGTGATAATCAACTTTTTCATAAATCTTTTTTTGTTCTAAGAAGGTCGGCAAGAAAACAAGGTTTAACGAACCTTAAAAATAAAATTCCCATATGTTGGACAAAGTCATAGAAGTGCCTTGTCAAAAGTTTGGGATATGGCGGGGTATTGGTTTTCTTTGCACCATTTATTGCAGGAAATCTCTGAACCTGATTCAGAACCAAACAACATGAAGAAGATTGCGATTTTTACCTCCGGAGGTGATTCGCCGGGGATGAATGCCTGTGTCCGGGCAGCAGTTCGCGCAGCGGTTTACTACAACATTGAGATTTATGGAATTCGCCGCGGCTATACAGGCATGATCAAAGGTGACATTGTAATGCTCGACTCTAAGGCGGTGAGCAACACCGTTCAGCGTGGAGGTACAATCCTCAAGTCTGCCAGAAGCGAAGAATTCAGAACACCCGAAGGACGGAAAAAAGCCTACGAGCAGCTTACTGCATTGGGTATTGAAGGCCTTATTGCCATCGGTGGAAACGGCACATTCACTGGCTCGGATATTTTCTACAACGAATACGGCATTCCAACTGTGGGAGCGCCCGGCACAATCGACAACGATTTATATGGCACCGATTACACCATCGGTTTTGATACAGCGGTAAACACAGCGCTGGACGCCATCGACAAAATCCGCGACACAGCAGATTCCCACGACCGGATTTTCTTCATTGAGGTAATGGGCCGCGACTCAGGATACATCGCCATTCAATCCGGCATTGGCGGCGGCGCAGAACTGGTGATGGTTCCAGAAACCAACTCTTCCATTGAAGAAGTAATCGAAACCCTCAAAGGAGGCTGGAACCGATTGAAAACTTCCTCCATCATCGTGGTGGCTGAAGGAGAAGATGAAGGTGGAGCCATTGCTGTTTCCAACCGGGTTAAAAAACATGTTCCCTATGCAGACATCAGGGTTACAACATTGGGCCATATTCAGCGAGGAGGTTCTCCATCTGCATACGACAGAATTCTATCTTCCCGTTTGGGCGTGGCAGCAGTAGAGGGACTGATGCAAGGAAGAAAAAATGTGATGGCTGGAATCATCAATAATGAAGTAGTTTACACCCCGTTTAAGGAGACCATCACCTTAAAAAAACCAATCCATCCAGACCTAATCCGACTGGTGAATATTCTAAGCGTTTAGTAAAAAATCCATGGGCTTTGTACCTTTTTTCGTCGTTTTGGCAGGCGCTTTGTTCCTGGCCATTTCAGTTAGTTATCACACTTTTCGCCGATATCGGAATGCTGTAAAAAAAAATCTGGAGGAAATCCGGATTCTAAAGGAGCGCATCCGAACGGAGGTGGATGAGTTTGAATTTCTTTCTGTTCCGGAGCTTGAAAGCCTTTGCGAATCTTTGTGCAAGGATTTATCCGGCCAGATTGAAGCAAGTAAGATTGAAGAAAAACTCCTGAAAGTGAACATTGCTTTTACCGAGCTCTACAGCGGAATGGAGTCGAAACATATTCAGGATGAATTGCTTCAAACCATTAATAGGGATGTTCGACAAATTGAAAAACTTGCGAGCGAAGTTTCCTCTGAAATGAGGGCTTACGAAAAGCTTAGGACTGAAAAGCCTTACAGTTTTGTGGCCAGTATGTTTGGCTTCAGCAAGTTGCCGGAATTCTCTGTTTCTTAAGATACCTTCGGTTCGTAGCGTCCAGGGGAAAGAATTCTATCTGGATCCAGAGCCTTTTTAAGGCGGGAAACAAATTTCCAGTGCGGATTTTCCGGATTGATGTATTCGTGCATCAACTTCACATCAAAGCGGTAAAACCTGAAGCCAGCCTCATAAAATCGCTTGGTCATTTCCTTGTTGGCGGCATGCGCGTTGGCCACAGCCTCCGGATCATTCCTTCGGAAATAAATGTTGATCACCGATTCAAGACATAAGTCGTTCATCGGATTGAGCGTAGTAGCGGGCATTATGCCGAAATCACGGTAAATACTGTCAAGAATTTCAAGGGTATCTGTGATGGCAGATGCTTGTAAAGGCAAAACTGGCAGACAGCACAACATGCCCAGCGGGCCATGGTCTATTTGAAGATTCTGACCATCAGGATCCATGTCTTCGCTCATATACATGGCTTTAATGAAGTAATCCGTTGGCACGCCAGTGCTGCAACCGAATACAGCGCCGAGACCGGCTTCTTCGGATTCCTGCTGGTTGTAAAATCCAAGTGAAAGGCAACGATTACCGACAACCCGGGGAATTTCCTTTTCAAGAAATTCTACATATTCAGCCGTTCCCTGAACCATGCTCCCAAATGAAGTCCAGGTTTGTACTTTGTCTGCACCACGGTGTTCGATTTTCATCCGCTTGTCGTTGCCGATGTGCGTTACAGATGAAATGTATTTTCTTTGGTACAATTCGCCAATGGCCTCCACAAGTTCTGGAAGCCTGGATTGCTCCACTTTACACCAAAGCATTTTTTGCAATTCCAACTTTGGATAAAGGTTCACCACGGCTTTGGTGACAATGCCAAGATTTGACTGAGAAAAAATACCGGTCCAGTCTGGGCCAAAACCTGGTGAAAAGTGCAATGCTTCCCTTTCACTATGGGCATCATTCCAAAAACCAGATCGCATTTTACTTCCATCGGCAAGCAAAACTTCAAGCCCGCGCATGTCGTCTAAACGGTGCGCCAGAAAACCAGAGCCACGCTCAAGCATATTGGCAAGCACAGAAGAATTTGGAGAAGATCCGGTTACATTAAGCATCAGGTTCAAACCCAGCCGACGAATTTCAGCGGAGAGTTCTCCCTGACTCACACCCGGCTCTACGATGGCATAATGAAATTTTGGATTGATTTCGAGGATGCGGTTGAGCCGGCTCAAATCAAGCAGGATGCATCCATCCTCCAAAGGCAAACGGGAACCCAAGCCCCAATTAAGTCCTTTGCTGAAAGTATAAACCGGAAGGCTGCTTTCACGGCAAATTTGAATAATGGAATCCAGCTCCTGGTCGTTTGCCGGCCTGACCAAAGCAGGAACCTGCGGGGCTATAAAATGGCTTGTATTCTGAAGCTGAATATTCAGTTCCGGGCCTTCAACCAGAATATTTGCGGAACCTACAATTTCTGATATTTCAGAAATGGCCTTTTGAAGCATGGTATTCATTAGGATTTATTTTCAACAACTGCGACGATGAAAGGTCCACCGGCAAGGTCCAGATTTTCAGCGAGCAAGAGGTCCGCTTCCAAACAAAGTTGCCTAACCCTGTCGTTGTTGAAAAACTGCTGTGGAAAAATCGAGGAAATGGAAGGGAAGGTTGAAATGGAAATGATGTTGAAGAATTTCAAAAGCTCAGCTTTGATTTCAGGAACGGAATAAGGAACCACAGGAATGTTAAAGGTTTTATCCTGAAATTTCACTTCAAGGGTTTCTTCCTGGTGGTTTAATCTGGAAGAAATGGCAGGTGCCCAGCCGAGTTCAAGCTGGTTTACAAAGGCTTGAGAATTATAAAAGGAAAAAATCACCTTTCCATCGGGCCTGAGCACGCGGCGGATTTCCTGAAAAAAAGTGGCCGGATTCAATACAAAAGAACCCATCCCAAAAGAAGAATTGACAAAATCCACGGTACCATCCTGAAAGGGAAGCGGATCATTTTCAACATCCAGCGTCATAAAATGGGTGTTGGATACGCCGCGCTTTTGTTGGTTGGATTGTGCCTGCCGGGTCATTTCCGGACAAAAATCAAGACCATAAACATTGCCAAAAAAGGCAGCCAAGGAAAAAGTCTCACGCCCGGTTCCGGAACCGAGAACCACAGCCTTTTCTTTTTGCTCAAGATTTGTCGTTGTTTTCATGATGAGGTCTTCTTCGTACCTCATATAAATTCCAGTGGCATGACTTGAACTTTCGTACATCTCATCGTAGCTCGAAGCTGCGGCTGCTGAAAGGTCCAGGTGTGATTGTTTTAACTCCTCCCACTTTTGCATATACACAAAAAGAAAGGCGAAAGGTAAAAACCTATCGCCTACTTAAAAGAAAAATTTAATGACAATTATGCCGTCTGGGAAAATTCCAATTCTTTGATGGCCTGAATTTGGCCAGTGTGTCTTGTGGTATGGGCAGAAATGAACAGAATAAACTGATACACATCGATTGTACCCATTCCAGGAAATTCTATAAAATTGGCTCTGAATGCGCCGTCTGAATTTTCAAGCCAGGCGATGTTTTCTGCTCTTTTTGCTTGGAATGAAGCAATCAAGGCTACACGGTCTATTACTTTTTCAGAAGATTCTTCCCAAGGCTGGCCTTTGATTTTATATTCTCTGTTTTCCATGCCGGCAATCACAGAATTGTCTTTTCCATTGGCCTCGGCCATACGGGCTGGGACTGGATCTTCAGAAAGCATTTTCTCCACCGTTGGCATAAAGAAATAAAGTTCTGTTTCAAGGATGTGTTGTGCACACTCAGCGGCAGACCATTGTCCAGCACCTGGGCGCATGTACCACTGCTTATCATTAAAATCCTGAATCGCTTCTACAAACGCCTTGCCTGTGCGGTTGAGGTGTTCGATGGCAAAATTCTTTTCCTGAGATGAAATTGTAAATTCGTTTTTGTTCATGGTAAGTGGATGTTTAAGTCCTGCAAATGACAGCCTAATTCCATTTCCACTCTCCGCTGATTTCCAGTTTTTCTTTCAAGCTGTGGGATTTCAACCATTTCACAAGTTTTTTGGGCTTCATTTTCGAAAAGCCAAGTTTCTTTCGACTGGCCAAATCCAGTACCAGAATGCTGTGCGCCAGGGAGGAAGTTTCCATCCAGGATTTCTGCACCAAGTTGATGTTATCGCAATCTGCATGGTAGCAGGCATACACCGAATCGGGCATGGAAGAATTGGCAGAAAAAGTAGGAATTCCTTCCAGCATAAAGGGCTGATGGTCGGAATGCAAACCGGGAGAATGGGCTCTTTTTTCTTTGAAGGAGGGCAGAAATTGTCTTACATTTTTATCGGCTTCTTCAAAAAAACCATTCGCGCCTGGCCAGTCAAAATCATTGAAAGCCAGCGGATTACCCGTCATATCCAGATTTACAACTGCTTTAATTTCCTGTAATCGACCTTCTTTCAGCCATTGGGCAACCAGCGCCCGGGAACCGAGCAATCCTTGCTCCTCTCCCATGGTTAATAAAAACAAAACATTGCGGCGAAGGTGTTGCTTGCAGGACTGAATTGCCTGCGCAATGTCGGGGATTGTAAAGGAGCCAATGCCATTGTCTACCGCCCCGGTTCCAAGGTCCCAACTATCCAGGTGACCGCAAACGAGAATGGTCTCCCGAGTGGGAACTGGCGCTTCCACCCAAGCCATAACATTGCGTGCTTTTCCTTCAGAAATTTCATTTTTTACCTTGATTTCTGCCATAAGCTGGGAAGTTTTCATCCACTCCCGGATGTCTTTGCCTTCCTTACCCGAAATACAAAGGGCAGGAATAGAGACCGGTACCCCATCGAGGGAGGCTGTTCCGGTGAGTACCATTTCGGCTTCCCGGGGATGAATAAATAGCACAGAACTGGCTCCATAGCGCAAGGCAAGAGCCACTTTCTCGGCGCGATGCAGATTTTGCCGGCCAGTTTCGCGGCGGGTAAGATCCAAGTTTACCATCAGGCAATTCCCTTTGATTCGGGAAGCAAGCGGAATTAAGTCAGCATCCAAGCCATCTCCACCATCCACAATGTTCCAGATTCCGTTGGCAGAAGCAGTATTGGCAAGAGAAACAGATTTAATTGGTACGAAATGGTCTGAGTTGCGTGGCACCACTTCCAACTGACATGAATTGCGTTTCCATGTCTTGATGGGGAAAGGAAAATATTCGACCTTATCGAGACCTTTTGTCTGAAAAGCAGCAAATAAAGTTTCCTCCGCCTTTTGCCCATTCGGAGATCCAGTAAGCCGATGCCCGATTTCTTTGCAGGCGTATGTGAGCCTTGCAAATCCATCTGCATTCAGTACAGCCACATTGGCGAGACACTTGTACACCGAATCAGGGAGATTCTGCGCCAATAGCGGACCTTGGATGGTAAAAATGAGGATGATTGTAAATCTGTAGAGCATACCGGAAACTTAAATGCCAATAAGGTATATTCTCATGAATTCTCCTCAAAAGTTCAAAAAAACAACAGGAAAATGACCGGAGATTCAGGCTGAGTCCACATGAAACGGCATCATTATTGACCAATCGCAATTTGACCAAACAAACCATTTTTATATTATTTCTATATGAGAAAGGAAGTTCAGATGCATTTTCCGGGATTGTGCAATCTTTGCCCTTGCTGCACCAATCGAATCTTGTGTACCTACTGAATCAATGATGAATTTTTTCGAAAAATGGCTTGCGGGTTGCCTGGTTGGCGCCTTGCTTTTCACCAGTTGTGCCGACAAAAAGTCCGAAGGAAAAGAAAATGCCGATTCCCTCACAGCCCAAACCGATCCGCGGAGAGCCAAAGTGCAGGCCATCTGCAGCAGCTGCCATTTATTTGTGGAACCTGAACTCCTGGACAAAACATCCTGGGCCAAAAATGTTTTACCTGCCATGGGAACTCGGCTGGGAATTTTTGTTCACAATGGAGTACGATACACAAGCGATTCGGGCAAAGTAAATACGGATGGGATCTTTCCTACCAGGCCCGTCCTGCCGCCAGAAGAATGGCAGAAAATCCTCGATTATTTCGAAACCTATGCCCCCGTTTCATTGGCGCCTCAGGCAAGAACCCAGGCATATACCGTTGGGCTGCCCATGTTTCAGGCCCGCATAGTTGGCGGAAATAATTCTCCTCCTATTATTTCAATGGTGAAAACCAACCCGGGTGGGGGCTACTTTTTTTATGACGCCGGTTCCGGCAACCTGGTGCAGATGACCAAAGAAGGAAATAAAAAGGCCGGTGGTGTTTTGCCAAATCCCATCAGTTGCATCACGCCATACCGGGATGGATTTCTGGTTTCGAAAATTGGGTCTATGTATCCCAGTGATGAATGGATGGGTGGCATTTCCTATATGGAGCGATCCGGAAACCTTTTAATCGAAAAAGAAACCATCCGGAACAAAGTGGAGCGCCCGGTGAATTTACAAACCGGTGACCTCGATGGTGACGGAATTGACGACATAGTCGTTTGCGGATTCGGCAACAATAAGGGCGATTTCTACTGGCTTAAAAAGGAAGGTGCCCGTTGGAAAAAACATTCAATCCGGAAAGTGCCGGGGGCTCTATCGACTCGTTTAACTGATTTTGATCGGGATGGCGACCTCGACATCGTCACCTTATTTGCCCAAGGACTCGAAAAACTGGTGCTGTTTACCAACAACGGCAAAGGGATGTTTACTGAAAAAAATCTATTGGAATTTCCTCCCGTTCAGGGAAGCTCCTCGTTTGAACTGAACGACTTTAATAAGGACGGCATTCAGGATGTGCTTTATACCTCTGGCGATAATGCCGATTATTCGGTGATATTCAAAAATTACCACGGCGTGTACATTTTCCTGGGCAAGGCTGACGGATCGTTTACCCAAAATTATTTTTACCCGATGAACGGTGCCTACAAAGCCATGGCCCGGGATTTTGACAGCGATGGTGACCTGGACATTGCCGCTATTTCGTTTTTTGCAGATTATGTAAATCAGCCATTCGAAGGTTTTCTGTTTTTCGAACAAACCAAACCACTTCAGTTTTCTGTCCGTTCACATTCGGCTACCCACTCTGGAAGATGGCTCACGATGGACGTTGGCGATCTGGATGGCGACCAGGATCCGGACATTGTACTTGGTAATTTTTCCTACGGACCCACCAGTGCTCCGGATTCCGTCAACATCAAATGGCAGCGGGGCCCAGTGACGATGGTGTTGGAGAATACGTCTAAATAAAAATGTATTTCGTGTTTTGGCATGATAGGTTCAGGCGACCTAATTTCAACTTGAAATTGCTTTGACGGATTAGAAAACCAGAGAAAAACCAGCAAATTCTCAAGAGTTTATCTTCGCAAATGATTTCATTTTACTGTAGAAATTATTAGAGATTTTTCCTGTGTTGATCCATTTAAATATGTCAAAATATTTAAATGAACACTTGTATAACTCAACACCATCCGGAACAAATTGAGCACTATTACCTTCCTTTATTTGAATGTGATTCATATTATTATTGGAACCAACTCCAAATGATACTTTATTCTTAAAAGGCAATTTGTGAAACCTACTAATTATATCATCATCCGTTAAATCCCTATCACATATCTTAAAAAAGAAATTATCTAAATCATTGTTTTTTTTCATCCTTTCCACTCTTCTGCTCCATTTCGAAAAAGCCTCTTCTTCATTTTTATAGTGCATAAAATGTATTTCGATATCATCAAGTTTTCCAATTGGAAACAGAATGGTTTTTTTACTCCATTTTGATTCATTAACAAAACTCAATTCCTTATTCATATAATAATCAAAGTTCTCTAGCAACTTAATATAATCTGGACCATAAAAAAACAAACCCACAAATGGAGTATTGTATTCCAGATCAAGTCTCTTGTATATTTCAGCACCCCAGCAATTATTAGATACAACTACAAAGTTGTTTTTCTTGTAAAGAATTTTATCAATTCTTTTGGTTACACTAACCATTAATTTTTGTAAAAAATTTACCATGGAACAAAAAAATTAATAAAAATGCATCGGTTAGTGAAGTTTAAATCCGTTCAAACTGTAGTTTATATTCGAATTGATCTCCAAATATTTCAAGCCTACCCGAATAGGAGAACAATACTGACTTTATCAAGACACAGCTTTAAAAAATTCTGAAATATAATTTTCTGGATGGTACAAATGAGGATGATTATAAATCGGTAGAGCAAACCTGAAACTTGAATGCCAATAAGGTGTATTCCTATGAAATCTCCTCAAAAGGTTAATAAAAAAACAGTAAGGTAGTTTCACATCACATTTGCTTTGGGACAGAAAATTACGGGAAACCGGATAAATCCGCCTGGGTCGGGCAGACACGCGGGTCTGCCCATACAATTTGCATTTACGCAGAAGGAAATTTTCTACCTCAACAAACTGGCTAAACAATTGTCAACTAGAATCAGGATCAATCTAGAAACCGGTAAACTAATTTTAGGACGAGACCCTTGCCCGAAGCCCCATCGTCCCTATCCCTTTGTTGCACTTTTAAAAAAAATAAAAATGTGCAACAAATCGTGTTGCTCTTTTTCAAAAAAAATAAAATGTGCAACAAATTCTGTTGCTCTTTTTCAAAATATTTACAAAGTGCAACAAAGAACCACCGTATAAAATTGACTGGTGTTTCTCCTCCTAACCTAAGGTTCTGTGCAAAAATCTGCGAAATCCATCCATCCGCTCAATCCGTGATGCAGACAAAAAAGACTGCCTTCGTTGGTGTTTTTCACCAACGAAAAAAGCCACCTTGGAATTGTTGGTGACAACACCAACAAGGGCGAAAGGACCATATTCTATCCTGGGAGTTAGGCGAAGCCGGCTCTCAGGATTAGCCAATATTTGCAGGAACTCCGTTCCGGTGGCTGTTTACAATTCCTGACTAAATCCGAGAATTGGTTGTGGCATCACGGGTCAGAGACCCCAACAAATTTATCCTGCTGAGAGCGGCTGCGCCTAACTCTCAGCACAGATACTGTGCAAAAATCCACGAAATCCCTCCATCCGATCCATCCGTGATGCAGACAAATGGGCGTCAATAAAAAAAGCAGTCACGCGCTTCGCGCGACTGCTTTTCAGAAAAGGATTTTGGGGGTTTTAATTCTTCGCCGAGGTTCGTGTCCCCACGAACCTCTAAACGCTTTTCTTCTATTTCTTAATCAGATTCACCTGCTGCCTTGAACCCTCTTTCACCAGCTGCACGATGTACAAGCCACTGCTAAGTTTTTCCAGGTTCAGTTCGAGGGTGTTGGCGCCTTGCGTTGCCTTTCCTTCTCCACTATACACCGATTGACCCAGCGCATTGATTACACGAATCTGGTAATCGCTGTCCTTGGCTGAAGTGAAGTTCAATGTTGCTGAATTCACCGCAGGGTTTGGATAGAGATTGACGGCCTCAACCACTTCCGCCACCGCCTCGCGGCAAGCAATAGAAAGTGTTACAGCCAGTGCCTTCCCTGTAGCAAAGGTGCCGCAGGCATTACCCGCTTTCACCGTTACAGAACCGGCAACTGGACCCCAGTTCGCTGTGATACTGCTGGTATTCTGACCGCTGGTGATGCTGGCTCCCGTTGGAACGGTCCAGGTGTAAGTGCTTACCCCTGCTACAACAGGTGTGCTGTACACAAGCCCAGTAGCTGAAGGACAAACAGAGGCTGGTCCATTGATGGAAGCAGGTGCTACAGGAACTCCGCTTAACGCAAGGGTGCGGGCGACGCTATTCCCACATCCATTAACGGCGATAACCGAAAGGGTTCCGGAAACGAATCCAGCTGGAACTGTCATGGTGATGGAATTTCCTGTATTTACAGTGATGGTACATCCAGCAGGCGCTGTCCACGAATAGGAGCTTACACCAGTTACAACTACGATGCTGTAAGTGAAAGAACCTCCTGAACAAAGATTGGTTGAGGCACCAGTTATTACGCCTGGTTGAGCCGTTGTGGAACGAACAGCCAGGGTTTTGGCCACGCTTACCCCACATGTATTTGAGGTAGTAACTGACACATTTCCTGAGGCAAAGACAGCCGGAAGCGTAACAGAAATGCTGTTGCTGCCCAGACCACTATTGATCACTGCACCCGTCGGTACTGTCCAGTTGTAACTTGTGGCACCGGTGGTAGAAACAGGACATGAATATGTCTGTGTGCTGCCGCCACATACACCAACGGCATTGCCGGTGATGGAAGCTGCTGCCAGCGGAATAGAATATACGTTAATAGCCTTGGCCAGGCTGCTGTAACATGCCGTTCCTGATTTAACGGTAACCGCTCCGCTGGTAAACGGACTTGGGAAAGTAACTGAAATGCTGGTGCTGCCCTGGCCGCTGTTGATTACTGCACCTGTTGGAACAGTCCACGTATAACTTGTTGCGCCTGCTACTGCTGTGGTGCTGTAGGTTTGTGTACTACCTGCACATACGGCCGTTGCTGGACCAGTAAGCACAGTTAGAGCTGCCGTTACCTTCGTAAGTGCAAGCGTGCGTGGGGTAACCGAATTTCCGCTGCAATTCACACCTTTTACGCTCAGTGTTCCGGTGGTAAAGCTAGCTGCAAACTCAAGCACAACAGAATTTGTTCCTTGTCCGGAATAAATGCTGGCATTGGCAGGAGCCGTCCATTCGTATGAATCGGTATTAGAAAGGGCCAAAATGCTGTAGGTTCTTCTCTCTACAGAGCAGGCCCCCGCAGTTACCCCTGTTATTACGCCAGGTGTAGCCGGAAGCGCCTTGATCCTTACCGCTAGCGTTCTGGCGGTACTGATTCCGGAACAGTTGCCCGCCATTACGCTGAGGCTACCGCTCGAATAAGCTGAGGTAAATGAAACCGTTACTGATGTTCCGCTCTGCGAAACAATGCTGGCATTTGCAGGGGCTGTCCAGAAATAATCGATGGCATTTGCAACTGCTGCGATGCTGAAGGTCTGGGTAGATGGCACACAGAATCCGTTGATACCAGAAATTACACCAGGTGTTGCCGGCACCACCTTTTTGGAAACCGTAAGGGCTTTTAAAAGCGTACTGGTTCCGAAGCAATTGGTGGCTTTCACCGAAAGTGATCCCGTTGTATAGGCATCGCTAAAGGCTACCGTAACCATTTTGGTCCCTTGTCCATTTACTATGTTGGCATTGGCTGGAGCTGTCCAGGTGTAGGTCGCTCCGATTACTTCTGCACACTCATATGTTTCAGTACTGCCCAAACATACACTGGCCGAACCAGTGAGGGAGGCCGGAGCAAGAGGCAATGCAGTAACGGCTGTAACCGTAATCAAAGCAGCTGAACTTGTTCCTACGCTGTTGACAGCTCTTACTTGAATGGTTCCTCCTGCAAATGTGCTGCTGGTGGCCACGGTAATGCTGTTGGTCGTGGAAGATCCCATCATACCCGCTGGCAAAGTCCAGAGGTAGGAAGCAGCACCCGGCGATGCAGGAATCGAATACTCAATACCTGTTTTGCTTCGGCAAACCCCATTCGGCCCTGTAAAGGATGAATTGATGATAGGTATATTCAAAAGCGTGATAACCAATGTATCACATTTGGAACATCCCTGAGCTGTGGTTACGCAATAGTATACCGGATAAGTTCCGGCAACAAGGTTACGGTTGAATGTATTTCCACCCACCCCAATGCCCGACCAGTTTCCGCCTGTAGGACTTCCGCCGAGGGTATAGTTTCCACCACCCTGTGCAAAGGCCGTATCAGCGCCAGCCTTCACGGTTGGCAGACTGTAAATACTCAGGGTAAATCCTGCACTGGTACCTTCAGCACCTGTTGTGGCATTTTTGATTTTTACCGTATATAGTCCGGCCTGTGAAGCAGATATCGATTGGGTCGTTGCTCCATTAGACCAAAGGAAGCTGTATCCGCTGGTTCCTGCCTGAGGATGGTTTGCCGTCAGGACAGATGAACTTCCCTGGCAAAATTGTGCTGAACCGGTAATAGTCGGCGCCGCCAGTGTATTGTCCTGGATGGTGCCCTCTGCCGAGTATGAAGAGCCAATCCGATAGTCACCGCCCTCAGAAAGACTTAAGATAATGGTTTCATCTGACTCCTGCTGCGCATCCAGTTTCGGATACACTTTCAGCGTAACACTCAGTTGGTTTTTCGGGAAGATAATGGTACCCCTTGATCCGTCAAACGAGTTCAACGGACTGGTGGAGGAATAACCCACCGAATAGTCTGCCCCATACAAGGCAGTTCCACCGGCAAGGAAATTGATCTGCACATCGTTGGCAGGTTTCTTCGGCAATGAGAAAGTATACACAACCGGGGTCGCAGAGCCTTCCATTTTCGCAGGGGTCGTGGTTGCAATCTGAAGGGCATTATCACCAGTTGCTGCCACAAAGGTTCCAACTGAAAAAACGAGTGTATCGTATTTTGCTTTTTTGTTGCCATACAGGTCTTCCACATCTTTTACCACCAGACGCAAACTCTCACCACTGTAAACTGAAAGATTGTTCTGGCTTACCACCATTAGTTTGTTGCCAAAACCGGTCACAGAAACCGGGATGAGGCCCTGGGTCGACAAGCGTACCAAACTTACGATGCCTTGATTCAGGTTCTGTGTGTTGATGTTTTCATTGTAGGAGAATGAAATTTCATCACCCACTGAATAATTGTAATCGCTTGGTTGTGGGGTACCAAACACCACAGGACCAGAGCGATCGATGCGGCCCTTCACCCGCTGGGTATAAACCAAACCACCCGAGCAGGTCATCCGCATGCGGAGATAATACTCCCCGTCCGCAAGGGTCGACACATCCCAGTTTACCAAGGTTCCATTGGAGCTGTTGTTCAATTCGGCGGCTGTTCTTGTAAAGCCTGTGCTCCAGCTGCTCGTATTCACCGACATATATTCCAGGGCCACCTGTTGCACCAAAGCAAGGTTGTAGTCCTTAAATGTCACTGCTATCGAATTATTTGCGCCCTTATTAGTCAGCCAGCCCTCTTGCGGAGACGCTAGGGTTAAAGGATCGCAGGCAGCCTGGAAACGGGCGGTTAATAACGCTGTTTTCACGATCTCTCCTGAACAGGCATCGCTTAGAATAAACTTCAGGCCTTCGTACGTAAAGGTATTGTTGGCCAGATTGCGTTTTACGTTCACGGTAACCTGAACGGCACCCATAGAACCGATCGCATATGGAATCGGCAGCAAGCCCATTGGAATACCGCCGATGGAGACAGTTGCTCCGAACGGGTTGCTTGCCTGGTCGAAGGACAGATTGTAGGTACGTGGACTGGCATCTACACTCAGGTTGCCCAAAACAAGCTGAAAAACAGCATCCGTGGTAGCAGCAGCCGTAACAACGGGCTGGGCAACCACCAACTGAGGCTCATCTCTGGCCAGGGTGAAATCTTCTGGTGGACAGGATGTCTGACCAGCCACGGTCTGGAATACCGGTGTATTGTAAACGGGATCTTTTTTCACGTTGATCGAGAAATTATCCAGGGCATCGTTGTCGTCCAGCACATAGCCAATGGTTGTTTCCTTCGTATTGGTGTTGGATTTACTCTTTCCGGTTTCGGTGCGGAAATGCAGATTATATCCTGCACTGGCTCCCGACCCTCCTACTTCAAGGCCCAGTTCGACGGCCAATGCCTCATCAACTTCCATATCAAATTCGAGGGTGGAGGTGGAGGAAGAAGAGGTCTTGGTCGAATTTTCAATCGCCCCGGAACTTCCGAAGAAGGAAATGTTCTTATCCAGGGCCGCCCGCCTTTTATTGGCTTCGTTGTTGGCCAATACCTGCTCCCAAACCTTAACCTGATTGAGATAGCGATTTTTACCGGCCACCGATGTGTCATTTTTGGCAAATTCCCGAAGTGTCGGAATCACATTTTCGCGAATGGCACCGTCGGTGTACACATACTGTGTGGCAAAGCCATTCTGGGCAATCATCAGTTTCTTGGATGTATCCAGTATACACTGATTGTTGAATTTCAATTCAAAACAACGGGTGTAAAGCAGGTTCATGGCAGCGCCGATAAACAAATCGCCCCGGTCGCCGGTGATGTCTTCATCGGAACTGGTGGAAATAACCTGAGAAGTAGTGGTCGAACTGATGAATTCGCTCGAATTGACGGTTTTTGTGTTCACGTCAACCGAACCATTCACTTGTCCCCAGAAGGCAGATTCCGTGGTTACCCCAAGTCCTGCCTCAAACTTTACCCCAAGTTTTACTTCTGCCCATTCGCTGGAACTTTCTCCGTTTGAAACAGACCAGGACGTAGCCTGCTCAATGGTCTGGTCGGTTTGCCAGTAGGAATAACTCCCGTCACCGGCTGGATCGTGCAGGATCATGATCGGAACCTCAGGAGAAACCGTCGCAAAACTGGAGGCATTGTCGGCCTTTACGCCTGTTACCACCACTTTAGGACTAAGATTCGTGGCGGCACGCTGAAACTGATCGGTGAATGAAACGGTAAATGCCTTCTTAAAAAAGTTGATTTCTTTAATCAGATTGGGTACGCCCCCGATTAGGGTATCATAAGCAATTCCATTTTGTGTTAGTAGCACCCGTGTCTCGTTCTGGTCATCCTGTTGCAGGTTGGTATACACCGTTACAGTATCGTCCTTCACCGGGCAAAGTCCTGCCGGATTTCCCTGGTACACTTTTACCTGGTAAGCTTTGGGTTGTGACTGTGGGAAGACGATAAAATCCTGGGGAACCTGAGCACCTGACTTCGTGGTACAAATTTCTTTGTCAAGATTCTCCAGCACCATTTGCGGTGCACGGCGGTACCAGAGATTGAGCGTTTTATTGCTGTTACTGATATCGGCCAGCAATGAATCGTATGGCATGGCCGTTTTCAAGGTATCATTGTCTTTGTTCGTGTTGAAAAACGGCATAAAATCGCTGGAAGCCACTTCACCACCTGGAGGCGGAATCAAAGCCGGGGTAAAAGAAAACACGGTAACCTTGTAGAGACGGGCAGGCAAACGAACCGAATAAATACCGTTTACGGTAGAAACCCGCTTCCGGAATTCCGAATTCCGGAATTGCCCGGCATTATTCCGAAGCACATCTATAAATTCCAAGGTGGCTTCCCCGATTTGGTATTGGCAGCCATCGCCGATTCTTCCGCTGATTACCCGGGTGGTGGTATCCTCAAAATCAACATTGGAAACATTAAGCGTATTAATGGTTACCGTGCTGGAATCCGGCACAAATTTCCGGCCCTGCATAAACGGACGGATCCGGTAACTACCCTGACTGGGCACATTACTGGCCCAACTGCCATAAATGCCGTTGAGGAAGGTACTTTTCATCTCGAATAAACCATTGCGGTACAGGCTTACTTCATTCAGATTGGAGGTTATTGTCGCCGGGTTGCCGCTGCTATTCAGGCAACCATTACATGTCTGAAATATTCTCCCGGTAATGTTGTAGCCACTCTTGTCTACAAAATCCACTGTTAGGTTATTGGGAGAAAGATTGCTTAGAGTAGGGGTTTTTACGGTATCGTCGAACGCAACAGGATTTCCCGGCTTGGAGGCCACCACCTTGAATTGCGTACTGATGTTGGTATTGCCATTGGGGTCTAGTTCGAACTTATCGCCGTAATATACCGGAACTGAATAGGTACCGTCATTTCCGGTTACGGTGCTGTAAACAAACTCTTTGGGGCTGCCCGGCAGGTCAAGAATTTTACGGATGCGGATCGTTACACCCTTAACGCCAGTTCCGCCACTAAAGCTGGTCACTTTACCGGCAATGGTACCATTTGGCGCCAGTACTTTAATTTGAATGGTATTAGACCAGACCGAACCAAATGCACCGCTCAACCCTCTCCTGAAATAAGTATTGGTTGTCAATTCCGGAAGAATGTATTGGGCAGCAGTCTGTGTAGTGGTTACCCAGTTGTCGACCCCATTGGCGCTGGATTGCCAGATGTA
>CANETC010000037.1 GCA_947441055.1 Cytophagaceae bacterium
GATTGTATGCGCAGGTGGCCGATGATACGGCCCCCATTCCGGCAATGATGTATGGCTTGCTCGCCAAAGTAGGGCTGCTCAATTTCCACGTGCTGCGCGTTTTGGGTTCTGCGCTGGTACTTTCACAAGCCTTGTGGCTAAACCAGATGGCTTTCCGCTATCAATTGGTTTCAGACCGAAATTATTTGATGGCCTATTTCTACATCATCTTTGTTCACACAGGGCCAGATGCTGTTTCACTTTCCCCCATTCTGATTTCCTGCTCTTTTATCCTCTTTTCACTTGGAAAACTATTCAAGATTCTAAAAGATGGAACCAGTTCAGACGATGCAATGGTAATGGGAATCTGGCTTGGCCTGGCCTTTCTAGCCTACCAGCCGGCGCTTATTTTTATTCTTCCTATTTACATTTCAGCCCTATTTTTTAGTGGATTAAGAATCAACCATTATTTCCTGATTGCTGCTGCCGCAATGCTGCCGCTGGGTTTGGTTTATGCTTGCTTTATTTATGGTGGAGGTAGTCGAGATTTCAACCTTTGCTTTTTTTCTCAATTTCGATTTCAACCCTTTTTGACCCTGAGCGGATTAAACATCATCCTGATTCAGGCAGCAGTTTTATTGTTGGTCGCCATTTGGGGATGGGCATTTTCAAACCAGAATTCCCGTGTAAACTTCCACCGACTGGGTTTCAATGTTTTCTTTTTCTCTACAATTGCCGGATTTGCAAGCCTGTTTTTGGGAAACACCCGATCTACAGATCAACTATTACTTTTGGTTCCTCAGGCAGCATATTTCATGGGTCAATTTGTGATCCACTCCAGAAAAAAACTTTTCACCGAACTGGCCGGAATTTCTCTCGCTGCCTTTTTTCTTTTTTCATTTTACCGGATTTCTAACCCCAACTTCGGAAAACAAGTTCTTCATCTGAATCTTTTCGCAGAAGAACCACCTAAAGGATTTTCTGCCAATTTTCAGGGTCAGAGACTATTATTGCTGGACAATGATTTCCGCTATTACCTACATAATCCGGCGTCTACGCGTTTTTTCCGCAATTACCTTTCCGGACTAGACAAACAAGATTCCCAAACCTATGAGGGTTTGATTTATTGGTATCAATGCCTGGCCGAAGACCCACCTAAAATAATTTATGACCCACATGGTCTAATTCCGAATCTGGCATTACACATTCCAGAATTTACACATTGCTACCGTGCTACATTCTATCCCAACCTTTATCAGGCAATTCCAGGAAAGGTATTTGGAAAGAAAAATAAAGTTGAAAGATGAATAACTCCATTCTGAAGATGACAAATCAATCCACAAAAACCATTCTGATGGTCCGACCAACAGATTTTGAATTTAATGCACAGACAGCTGCAGACAATGAATTCCAGAATATGCTTCCCGATCGTAATGTCCGACAAGAAGCGCTGAATGAATTTGAAAATGCTGTTTCTCTGCTCAGGGCAGAAGGTGTTCAAGTCCTGATTTTGGAAAAAGACCCAAGCCTTCCCGAAATGCCGGATGCCGTTTTTCCAAATAATTGGTTTGGCACGGACGAAAACGGTGCCATCCACATTTTCCCGATGAAAACACCAAATCGACAGCAAGAGGCGGAGCAAATAACAGGCGTGCTCAAACTGCTCGAAAATGAGGGATTTTCCTTTACAGAAATTCTGGACTGGCGAAAACTACTCGGAGAAAATCAGGTTTTGGAAGGAACAGGAAGCCTAATTCTGGACCGGGTTCATAAAAGGATGTTCGCTGCAATTTCAGATAGAACTCAGGAAGATGCCTGTCGGAAATTTGCCGCTGAAACTGGCTACCAGCCTGTCCTTTTTCACACAATGAGCTCCAGAGGATTTGCTTATTACCACACCAATGTTGTGATGAGCATCGGAGCCAATGTTGTGGTTGCCTGTCTGGATTGTATTCCTGATTCCGAGGAGAGGGAGATGGTCAGAAATGAAATCATCAAGCACCATTCCCTCGTTGAAATTTCAATTCAACAACTGGAGGAGGGTTTTTGCGGCAACCTGCTTCAGGTGCTTGGCAACAACGGAGAAACCACCATCACGGTTCTTTCCTCCACTGCTTTCAATAGCCTATCAGACGAACAAAAAGAAACCCTATCAAAACACGGAAAATTGATTTCAATTCCGATTCCGGTAATTGAAGCCGTAGGCGGTGGAAGTATTCGTTGTATGATGGCAGAAATATTTTGCCCGCGCAAAACGGGATAAGTTAATTTTACGCGCCCTCAAAGAAAAGGCATAACCAAGCGAAATAGACCCATGCTTCAGATACAGACACTCCGTGAGGAAAATGAAAGAGTTATCCGCGGACTTGAAAAGAAAAAACTTACCAATGCTGCAGGCCAGGTAAATGCTGCAATTTCTCTGGATGACCGAAGAAAGGAACTACAGCTGGCGCTCAATAAACTTCAGGAAGAGGTAAATCAGCGGTCCTCCGAAATCGGGGCACTGATGAAAGGTGGCCAAAAGGATGAAGCAGAGAAAATAAAAGCAGAGGTTTCTTCGGTAAAGGAAAAAATCAAAACACTTGAAGCGGATTATGCGGTAGCAGAAAATGCCTTATTTGAGGCTCTGGTGGCACTTCCCAATGTACCACATGAATCTGTGCCAGAAGGAAGAACACCCGAAGACAACGAAGTGGTAGAAACTTCAGGAGAAGCATCCGACATGCCAGATTGGGCGCTTCCTCATTGGGAACTCATTGAAAAATATGACATTATTGATTTTGAAAGCGGCAATAAAGTAAGTGGCGCAGGATTTCCGTTTTACAAGGGGAAGGGCGCAAGATTACAGCGTGCTTTGATCAACTTTTTTCTGGATGAGGCAGAGAAAGCGGGTTATCTGGAAATGCAGCCACCCATTCTAATCAACAAGGACTCCGGATATGGCACCGGGCAATTGCCGGACAAAGACGGCCAAATGTACCATGCCCAGGAAGATGGTCTTTACCTGATTCCAACAGCAGAAGTGCCGATCACCAATTATTTCCGTGATGTAATTCTGAAAGAGAACGAACTGCCGAAAAAATGTGTGGGCTACACACCTTGTTTCCGCAGGGAAGCCGGAAGCTGGGGTGCACATGTACGAGGTCTGAACAGACTTCACCAATTTGACAAAGTAGAAATTGTTCAAATCGCCAATCCATCCGAATCCTATAAAATTCTGGAAGAGATGCGCCGCCATGTTCAGGGCTTGCTAGAGAAATTAGAACTTCCGTATCGGGTACTCAGACTTTGTGGTGGAGATATGAGCGTAACTTCAGCACTTACTTATGATATGGAAGTTTATTCTGCTGCACAAAAGCGCTGGCTGGAAGTGAGCTCTGTTAGCAACTTTGAAACATTCCAAACAAACAGACTTAAGCTTCGCGCCCGGTCAGAGGAGAACAAAAAGACTTATTTGCTCCACACCTTAAACGGTTCGGCGCTGGCATTGCCAAGAATTGTGGCCGCATTGCTGGAGAACAACCAAACAGAAAAGGATGGCATCAAAATTCCGGCTGTACTTTATCCCTACACTGGGTTCGACCGAATTTCCTGATTGGGAAAAAATCTAGAGACTCTGAGCAGAGCCCTCTTGTGCGAAAAGGGTTCTAGAAGGATAGGCAAACCGGATTCCAGATTTCTCAGCAAGCTCTAGAATCTTCAAATTGATTTCTTCACGAATGAGGAGATAATCGTTGTACTCGGTGGTATCTGCAAAGAATAATACCCGGATGGCCATGGCACTTTCACCAAATTCGTAGAAACAAGCCTGACTTTCATCGCTGCAGTTTGGGTTATTTCTCAGAATTTCGCGTATTCCATTGATAAAGGCATTTAGCTTTTCTCTTGAAAGACTATATTCCAGATTAAGAAAAAAATCTGCCCTACGGTGTGTGCGAAGACTGTGGTTGTCAAGCGGACTATCGATCATTTGCTTGTTGGGCAAGGTTACAAAACTCTTCTCCAGTGTCCTGATGCGGGTACTCCGAAATCCGACTTTTTCCACATTACCGGTAATCCCGCCTACAGTAACCAAATCCCCCACCACAAAAGGCTTATCAAGAAAAATGGTAAAGGAGGCGAACAGGTTTTCGAGAGATTCTTTTGCTGCCAGAGCGAATGCCAAACCACCAAGACCAAGTCCTGCAATGATGTTGGCCACATTCAACTCAAAAACAAAACCAAGTCCAAAGAAAAATGAAATGATGATGAGCACAATCTTGAGCAACTCCCGGATAAAAGGCAGCAACTGCCGGTCAAGAACTGCTTCTCCATCAATAACCTTTTGAAGGATTTCCATGGAGAAAAAATCCACAAGCCGGATTCCGAGGAAAGTAAAAGATGAAATCAGGGCAATTGAGTAAAAACGACTCAACACCATCAGGATTCCTGGCCTATCCGGACTTGTAAGCTGCCATGCAGCAGGCACATCAAGACTAGAGATTGCAAAGTACAATACGACCAGGGTAATCAGCCATTGGAGCGGTTTTGATAAAAGGATTTCAAAACTGCGCAGGGCTTCAAATTCTGGCTTTCGCCGGATTAGCCGGTAGAAAAGGCGAGAGATTAATTTGGAGATAAATCTTCGCAGAACCAAAATGCCCAAAACAAGACAAAGCACAAAAATGTACTCTGAAATTGCATTTTGACCGAATTCGTAATTAAGCCACCCGGCATTAAACATCTTTTTTCAGAAAAATAAGTAGTGCAACATTACACATCAATTTTTTGAAAAAAAGCCTGCTTTTGCAAGTAATTGAAAATGAGTTCAAATTCTTTTATTTCGGGTATTTTGAAAAGAAATGCCAAAATAAAACTCTAATCTGGGTTACTTAGCCCCCCGGTTCTGGTATGTAAGATTGTAAACAGAAAGAAGTCATGAACGGCAGATTTCAAGCGGAAACATCCTTTTCAGCAAAAATGGTACTCCTTTTTGCCCTGGTCTTTCTGGCAATGCCATCAAGACGGAAAGGCCTCGAACTTTATGTAAAAGGCATTTTCAAGAAGGATACTTCTACCATGGGTCAAATTCCAGCCACCCGCATTGCAACAAGCAACCATTTTCAGTCCTCGTTCAATCGATAAAATCTAGTAAGAATAAAAAAGCCCCGAGTAGGGGCTTTTTTATTCTGGGTTGGACAGAACTACCTAATGTTGGAAATCAGGCTTTCAATCTCCTTTAACTTATTCATTGGAAGTGTCTTAATGGTTTGAACCAAGTCAATCTTTTCAGATTTTCTGATTGCATTCAATGGGTGGTCTTCCCTGTCGTCCGCTTTTGATTGTGGAGTCCAATCAAAAAGGTCATTAGGCGTACAATTCAACAGCGAACAGATTGTCTCAATATACTCTAGCCTAAGATATTCAACATCGCCTTTGGAAAGTTTAGTAGCAGTTGCAGGCAAAAACCCATTTTTTATCAAAAATTTATACGGCTTCTCTATCCCTCGGGCCTTGCAAACTTTTTCAATCGAAAATTCTAGCATATCGGGTTATATTTCAATTACACAATTAACGGCAAATATACCTTAATGATTTTTACAATTCCAATTTTGGAAGAAAAATGCATTACTATACATTAAATCTGTTTTTCCTGAAATTTAGAATCTTAATAATAGATTATTGTATTGTTATTAAATAAACTTGGCAATAATTTAAATTTTATAATTTTAAAGTTTATTTTTTATTTTTTAAAATCACAATATTTTCAACGTGGTGAGTATGTGGAAACATATCAACCGGTTGAATTTCGCAAACATTATAATAATCCATCATAATAGAAATATCTCTAGCCTGTGTAGCCGGATTGCAACTCACGTATACGATGATTTCAGGCTTGATTTCCAAAATTGAAGCCACAACCGATGGATGCATTCCGGCTCTGGGCGGGTCTGTTACAATTATTCTTGGATGACCATTGTCCTTTTCAAAGTCAGGAGTAAGAATTTTTGCCATGTCACCACTAAAAAATCGGGTGTTGGCAATTCCATTGTTTGCAGCATTGGAAACAGCATCCTTCACTGCTGCTTCCACATACTCAATTCCAACAACAAACCCTGCCTTACGGGCAATGTATTGTGCAATTGTGCCGGTGCCGGTATAAAGATCATAAACAAGGTCGGAAGACTGTACACCGGTGAACTCTGCCACTTTTTGATAAAGGCGCGAAGCTTGCCTTCCATTGGTTTGATAAAAGGAAGTTGGGCCTACCCTGAATTTGAGGCCATCCATCTCCTCCTCTACCCAGGCATTTCCCTTAAAAACTACAGCCTGAAGTTCTGAGTATGCATCATTGCGCTTAGTATTTACCAGATACTGCAGAGAATCTATCCCTGGAATTGATTCCGACAGATTTTCAAGCAAATCCGAAACCTCCTTGTTGAATTCAGTCACAATAAGCAAAACCATTACTTGCCCGATTCCGGTAGTCCTGATCATCAGGTTTCTTAACAAGCCCGTTTGCTCTCTCAGGTTGAAGAAACTCAGTCCGTTTTTTTCACAATAATCTTTTACCCAAAGCCTGATTGAATTACTGGGCTCTGCTTGAAGGTAACATTTTTTAATGTCCAGAATTTTATCAAACCTGCCGGGAATGTGGAAACCAAGTCCATTCATTCCTTCCCGCTTTTCGATATCATTGTCTTTTTCCTCCAACCAGCGCTGATCTGAAAAAGTATATTCAAGTTTATTGCGGTAAAACTGGGTTTCCTCCGAAGGTAAAATTGGATGCCAAATGCCCTCCGTGATTTTACCAATTCGCTCAAAAGCATCCTTTACCTGCTTTGTTTTCAATTCAAGCTGGCGATCATAACTCAAGTTTTGCCATTTGCAGCCACCACAAGTGCCAAAATGCGAGCAAAAAGCTGGAATCCTGTCTGCTGAAGGCTCCAAAAGGCGATAAACCCGGGCTTCGGCAAAAGATTTTTTATCCTTTTCTACCAGTAAATCTACGCGGTCTCCGGGGACTCCTCCCGACACAAAATACACCTTCTCGTCTATCCTTGCCACGCAACGACCTTCAGCCGCCATATCCAGCAACAACACATTTTCTTTAAGCCTGTTTGGCCGCCTTCTCTTCTTCATTTTTAATATTTTATGTTAGTGACAAAACCAACGGGCTTGGTCGCAAAATCCATGCTAGGTTTGCAAATGGGAGTGCGGCTGTTTGGCTTGCCTTCTTCATCGAATTGCAAAAATGGCAGAATTTGGTAGCAGATGGCCCTTGGTTTCTGTTTTTGTACCTGCAAGGGACGAAGAAAATTCAATTGAGCCCTGTTTAAGCGCTTTGTTGGCACAGGATTATCTTGGAGAATTTGAAATTCTTTTTGCCGACGATGATTCAAAAGACCAAACTCTCGCCATTGCGAAGGAAATTTCATTGCGCGGGTCAAGGCTTCAAGTCTTTCAGGTTGAAGCAGAATCAGGACCAATTTTTGGAAAACAACTGGCCTTGGCACAATTAACCGAAAGAGGAAAGGGAGAAATTTTCCTTTTCTGCGACGCGGATACAATCATGCCCAAATGCTGGATTTCAAAAATGGTGGAAGCGATTTCCAGACTTGATTGCGATTTGCTTAATGGCACAACCTGCACAAACCTAGATTCAATTTTCAACGCGCTGCAGGCAATCGACTGGTTAATACCGCAAGCCGTAATGTCTGAATTGTGCAAAATTGGAATCGCTTACACCGCCATGGGCAACAATATGGCCATCACCCGAATTGCCTATGATTCCATCGGTGGTTATCGTGGAATTCCTTTCTCTATGACCGAAGATTATGCGCTTTTCAGTCAAGCGAAAAAGAATGGCTATACCCTGCAACATTTTTACCACCTGGATGTACTTGGAATCACGCAAGGCAATCCAACAGTAAAATCCTGGTTTGTTCAACATCTGCGGTGGACAAACGGATTCCGCAAATTGCCATTCCAAATGCGGCTACCTGTTTACCTCAACATTTTGTTGCTGCCGGCATTTCTATTTTTTGTTTTTGGAACCAATTTTGGAAATTGGAAACTGGTTTTTGGCACCGCCTGGCTCATGAGACTGGGATTCAATGCCTTTGCAGTTTTGCGGATGGGCAAACCCAGCTTACTGGCTTTCCTTTTGCCTTATGAAATTCTTTATAGCATAAGCTATGCGGCATTGTTCGTAACATCCTTTTTTCGAAAAGAAATATATTGGAAAGGGCGAAAAATCACCAATTTATGAACCATTAAAGTTTTGTTTACCGCTTGGGTTTGTTATGTTTGCCTAAGGTGCATTCTGTTACTCTTAATTTGAAATAAGTGGGAAATAACAAAAACTTAAGGCTTGTAATTTTCTTGGTTATGGCAGGCATTCTGGTCTTTATTCCAGAAATTAATGCACAGAAAAAAGGCCACAAAAAAGGAAGCAGATCATCTAAATCTGCGCCCAAAGGTTCGGCCAATGGACCAAATTTTTTAATCATGGGCGAAGTGTCTGTGGGCGTAATGGGCCTTATTAACCGTGGCCCATATTTGGATTACCAAAAACAATATTACCTGACCGACAACCCTGATTTTTCAATTACCGGCAATTTCCCGACCCAAATTTCTCCAACAGCAAACGCTGGAATTTTTGTTTACCCATTTTTCAATGTCCATAATTTTTTAAAACATTTTTCAGGAGGGGTGGCCTTTTCCTGGTCGATGAGAAAGATGCGGCATGATGTAGATTTCACCAACAAGTCCTTTCCACAACAGAACCGGATTTCAATTTCAGATTTCTACTCTGCCCATTATTTGGGCACCGAATTTCAAATCCGCTACGGCCGTCAAATTTACTTCTTGGCAGGGGTACGCAGCGAGCATCTACTCTCCGGAGTCAGAAAACGAAACTTGCACATAGAAAGTGATTCAATTACAGGCGGAAAGCCACTGGATCAAAATGATGAATGGAACTTAAAAGGATCGGAAATCATAAGAAAAAACAATCCGGGCTGGCATTTGGCTGTGGGTTATACACCCCTTCCAAGATTGGGAATTAGAGTTGGCAGCTATTACAGCAGCGGATTCTTCAGCAACGGCCTAGACATCACATGCATTCAGCCCTATCTGGCAGTTTTTATCCCTGTAGGAAAATGAAAAATACATCCATCCTCGCTTTTTGCATACTGGCAATTTCGTTGTTGGCATCCTGCAGCAAATCTGATTCTGTGCTCAATGAAAATCTCATTGGATTCAGTCCGGAGACAGACAAGGAAAATGTAAATAGAATCCTTCAGATTCGTGGTTCCTACCGCAGCAATCAAAATCTTCCTCGAAAATCCTCCCCAATTTCAATAGGGCCTTTAACTTACAACCCATCAGTGCCGTATATCATCCGGCAAAGACCAAAAACGGAGAACGACACCATTGAAATTGGAAATGAAACTCAGGCATTTATCCCAATAAAATTAAGCAATGTTGATTATGGCCAATTCTTTAAACCGGTAACAGTTTACTTTAAAGTTACTGGGGCCCAAGGTGTCTGGAAAATTCCATTTGAGCGAGACATTAGCCAGATTGCAGGGTCAATTTCTTTGGCTGTACCAGCTCTGGTTCGGGAAGGTGGTTTTCGGGTAACCCTTTGCACAGAACTTGCCTGTGTTTATCAAGGCTACGACTCCATCCGGGTTATAACAGATACCGTAAACGCATTTTTGACAATCAGGCCTCCTCTCCCGTGTAATTCAACATATGAGGGAGGAGCTGGACTCACCATTCGAAAAGTTAATCTGGGGGATAAAGCCGGGAAGGTTAAAGTTCGATTCAAAACCTATGGAATTAACGATAGGATGGAAATTAGACAAGGAGGAAAATATCTGGCAAGCACCTGCCCCACGATTCCAGATAATACAGCCTATCCAAGATGCAGCGAGGATTTTTGTTTCATTATTACTGGTGGAGAATGGCGAGAATATGAATTCGATTTTGACCCATCCAAAGGGCCATTTGTTGAAATAATCGTACTTGGCTGGTGCGGAAACCCCGATACCACCTGGGTAATTGACATAGATTGTCCTAAATAAAATTAAGAAGTAAGACTCGGCAAAAGAAAACAGCCTTGTCTCCGTTTACACTTTCAAAATTTAGAGTAACCATGAAAATCAGGTGGACATTAATCGCTGTATTTTCCGCAATTGCCTTGGCCGCAACTGCTGTGATCTATTCATCTGCTGAAAAAAATGGCAGGGTTTGGTTCAACTCCGCACAAGCTGAAAAGGAAGACAGCCTCAAAAAATTGTTTCGTCAATGGGCAAAACTCCAGCCAACAGAAAAAGCCTGGCTTATTTCTGATAAGCCACTCTACGGACCCGGCGAAACAATTTGGTTCTCCGTTTTCCTTAGCCCAGCAAACCCCGCAATCCGCAACCTCAGTGAAATCGTATATGTGGAGCTCCTAAACCCAAAAGGAACTGTTGAAAAAAAATTCAGCCTGATTGCCAGAAACGGAAAAGCAAATGGGGATTATACACTCTCCTCAGATGCCACCGGTGGTTTGTACAAATTAAAAGCCTACACCCGATGGATGGAGTCTCAAAACAAATCCATGACCAAGGAGATTCAGGTACAAGAATTTATTCTTCCTGTTTTCCGCCTGAGCATGGAACTCGACAAAAAATCATACAAGGCAGGAAACAAGCTTTTTGCCGATATTCAGGCAGATGCAACTGACAATAAACCGCTGGACGCTGCAACACTTGAATTCAGCATTCTGGCAGGTGATCAGGTTTTATGGAACCAGCCTGCCATCACCGACGCAAACGGGCATTTCAAATTGGATTGCGTGGTTCCACAGGTTCCAGCAGGGAAAAAAGCCGTATTGGTTTGCAGTGTATCAAAAGGCGGCGAATCAGAAACGATTAGCCAAACCATACCCTTGGTGGAAGGAGAACCATTTGCACGGCTTTTTCCAGAGGGTGGAGATTATGTTTCAGACCGACTTTCCAGAATTGCATTCCGGGTTTTTAAGCCCGATTCCACAGCGGCAGATGCCAGCGGCTGGCTTGTTGACCAAACTGGAACAAAGCTGATTGCCATAAAAACCCTGCACGATGGTCTGGGTTCATTTTTGTTCCGAGCACAGGCCGGCAAACAATATTCCATTGCATGGGAATCACCGGCCAAGTTTGTAACAAGCTTGCCAGAACCACTGGAAAGGGGCTACTCACTTTCAGTAAAGGCTCAAAATGGGGAAGCTGCAGTTTCTGTATTTGGAATTGGAAAAGAAAAACTCCGACTACTGGTTCGGATGCGCGACCGAATTGTTTGGTCCTCCAAAATCAACTCGGATGAAACCATTTCCAAACTAAAAACCCAAACAACAACATGGGGTCCAGGTTTGGCAATTTTCAGTCTGTTTGACTCCCGTGGTTTGCTTCGCTGTGAAAGGATGGCATTTGTAAACCCAGATAAACGCCTGAAAATCAAAATAAAAATCGACAAGGAAAGGTATTCCATTCGGGAAAAGGTAAATGTAAGCGTGAGTGTTTCTGACCCAGCAGGAATTCCGGTTCCTGCAAAACTGGCACTCGGCGTTAGCAATGATGGTTTGTTGCGTTATGCAGACGACAAGCAAGGCAACATACTCAGTGGATTGCTTTTGGAACAAGAACTTGAGACCAAAGTGAATGATCCCGGATTTTATTTTTCCGGAAAAGCCAATTCAATTGAGGCCCTTGATTTGCTGACACTCACTTATGGCTGGAGGGGAATCAGCTGGTCGAAAATGCTGAGCGAAGCACCGGAGGCAATTTCCATTTCGCCCGAGAAAGCCGTGATTGCAGGTACGGTTATGAATGAAATGACCAACCAACCGTTGCGCGGCGCAAAACTGGAAATAGGCAAGGTGAAAATTATGAGCGACAGCAGTGGAAATTTCCGCTTTCCATTCATTGACCTCAGCAAACCAGTTCAAGTAAAAATTTCATATAAAAAACAGGCTGTAATGGAAAGAACCATTTCCGTTTACAGCGACCAGACCATTCTGTACTACAACCCATATCCGGTGATGTATGACAAAATGGTTCCTATGATGGCTCAGGAGGGCGTTGGACTTCAGGGAATTCCAAAAATGGCGGAAGGCAATGTCAGAAGGAACAATTTTGATGAAGATAAGTTGGCAAAACCTGAGCAGCGTCGAGCCAAACCTCGTAGAGAACAAAAGGCAAAGGCTGCCGAAAAAATTGCTAGACTTCCCTTTCCGGGTTTTCTTCCTCAGGAAGGCGAAAATCAAGAAAGTCCATATTATTTGAGCCGCAAATACCCCGAATTGCCAGCTGGAACTGGAGAAAAACGCAGCGATTTCAGAACAACCTTATATTGGTCTGGCATTGTGGATCTGGATAACAATGGCAGAGGTAATTTTTCTTTCCGGACCGCTGATGATTTGGCAACCTGGCGGATTAGTGCGCAAGCCCTTGGCCCGGAAGGATTGCCCGGTTATCAGGATGTATTTTTTAGTACAGTTCTGCCTTACTCTGTTTCGGCCAAACTTCCCTTTGAACTAACCAGCGGAGATGAGTCCGTAATTCCAGTTACGGTTCGAAATCAATCCAACAAAAAGCAAGAATTCGTCTTGAGCCTTCAATTGGTCAAAGGACTTTCCTCCTCAGAAGTATTCCCAAAAAACCTCGTACTGGAGGCCGGACAAACCAAAGAAATACCAGTTCGTGTTTTGGCGGGAGAAAGAGTCGATAGTAGTCTGGTGCATATAGAATTAAAATCCAATGAAGATTCTGATGTTTGGGAAAAAACTGTTCGCATTATTCCCAGAGGCTATCCTGTAAGTGTAGCTTTATCAGGTCGTGAAATGGAAAAAGCGTTTCTAACGGAGATTAATGCGCCTGTGCAAGGAAGCATTCGGGTTCATGCCACGGCTTTCCCGGATGTAACTTCCGATTTGCTCACAGGTGTAGAGAGCATTTTGGCAGAACCTTATGGTTGTTTCGAACAAACCAGCATGAGCAGTTACCCCAATGCCATGGTGCTTGGTTACTTGCGACAGTCATCCAATTCCAACCCAGAACTGATTAAAAAATCAGAAGACCTCCTGCAAAGAGGTTATAAAAAACTCACAAGCTTCGAAACAAAGCAAAAGGGTTATGAATGGTTTGGGGGAGCACCTGCCCACGAAGCGCTTACCGCATACGGACTCATGCAATTTAAGGACATGCAAAAAGTGGCGCCAGAAATTGTGGATGAAGGTATGGTTGAAAGAACCACCGAATGGCTGCTTTCGAGAAGAGATGGAAAAGGTGGCTTCCTTCGATCCTCTCAGGCTCTGGATAATTTCGGCCGTGCCGATGAGGACATCACCAATGCATACATCATTTACGGACTTGCCGAAGCTGGATTCCAGCAGCTGGATCTGGAAGTGAAGAGAATGACGGGCATCGCCCTTGACAAAAAAGACCCCTATGTCCTTGCCTTGATGGCCAATACCCTCTGGCTTTTGAAAAAACCAGAAGAAGCCAGAGAAATGACCCGGGCCCTAATGGCAACAAGAAAAGAAGATGGCAGCTGGACAGGCAGCCGACATTCCATTACCTATTCCACCGGGCAAGCCCTTACTGTTGAAACAACCGGGTTTGCCATCATGGCTTTGATTCGCTCAGATGAAGCAGACAGAGCGGTTGTAGAAAAGTCTGTTTCCTTTTTGTGCGGCCAGCGCCAGGCAAGGGGTGGATTTGGAAACTCTCAGTCCACCATTGTAGCGCTGAAAGCTTTGACAGCTTTTGTGGTTTACAGCAAGCGAGCGGTAGAAGATGGAGCCTTCAGTTTGATGGTCAATGGAAAAGAAGCGGCCAAAGCCGAATGGAAAGCCGGAACCCAAAAAGCAATCCGGATGGAAGGCTGGGAAAGTCTCCTGAACACAGGCCGCAATACCATGGAATTCAAATATTCATTGTTGAAAGACCCACTTCCCTTTACAATTGGCATCGATTATTTCACCAAACTTCCGCAGTCTACACCCAATGCGCCGCTCGGACTTTTTGCCAAACTTTCATCAGACAAAACCACTTTGGGAAAACCCGTTGAACTGGAGATTGAGTTAAAAAATAACTCTGCTGAAGGAAAACCAATGAGTATGGCCTGTGTTTCAATTCCTGCTGGCTGCACGGTTTCTCCAAGTCAGTTCAGAGAATTGATGGAAACAAAAAAGGTAGATTTTTATGAAGTGAAAGGCAATATGATTTACCTGTATTTCAGGCAGATGGCCCCTTCTGAAACCAAAAAAATCAGCATTACACTGAGTACGGTTTTAAAAGGCAAATATGAATCTTCCGCTTCTTCCGCTTACCTCTATTATACAGCAGAAAAGAAAGACTGGTCTAAAGGCCTCAGTCTGGAAATTGAATAGAATAATGTTGCAAGGTTAATGCCGTGACATGCCGGAAATAAGGCTGGCATGTTGCGGAAAATTTTCCAGAAACCAGTCTTGGCTTGGCATTTCAAAATCGGCAAAATCAAAGCCAGGCGCAACAGTACATCCAACGAGCGAAAATTCTGTTCCATGAGATGGTCTGCTTCCAAACCAAACTCCGGCTTTTACCACATGCGTGAGGCATTCACCTGCGTATAAATTACGCCCAAGTTTTGTAATGCGCAAAGTACCGTCGTTTTCTATTTCGATAATATCGAGGGACTGGCCATCATAAAAATGCCAGACTTCGTCAGATTTTATCCGGTGAAGTGCTGAAAACTGGCCTTGCTCAAGTAGAAAATAAATGGCTGTACTCGCGGCCCTTAGTCCAGGAAATCCCGAAGGCTCCATGACCAATTCGCTGCGAAAAGTCTCTGCAAAGTAACCGCCTTCAGGATGGGACTGAAGATTCAAATGGCTTACATAATCAGCAGCCTTCATCGTCAGGATTTTCCTTTCTTATTTTTGTCCTTCTCCTTTTGAACCTCCTGGGCCTGACGCATGGCATCTTCCAGTCTTGCCGCAAAACCGGTCTTTTTCTTTCCGGCATTCTTCACTTTGTTCTCTTCGAGTTTTTTCCGAAGCTGACCATCATCTACAAAACGCTTGATGGCTTGTTGCTGCACAATACTCACCACATTTGAAACCAAATAATAGAAACTAAGTCCTGCAGGAAGTGAATTCAGAATGAACATAAACACCACAGGCATAATGTAACTCATGGATTGCATAGGTCCCGCAACGGTGCTCGTTTGGTTGTTGTACCAAGTGAGAACAAGTGTGGATGCCGTCATTAGAATTGTAAAAAGACTCACATGATCGCCATAACCCGGAAGGCTAAATGGAAGCGTAGCGATGGAATCGTAAGAACTCAAATCCGGTGCCCACCAGAAACTTTGCTGCCGCAACTCAATTGCGTTGGGAAAAAAGTTGAACATGGCAAGCAAAACAGGCATCTGTAAAAGCAATGGAATACAACCGCTCAGCGGATTAATGCCCACCTGCTGGTACAATTTCATTTGCTCGGCCTGGGCTTTCTGCATGTCATCGCCGGTACGCTCCTTAATTTCATCCAACTCCGGCTTCAGCACCTTCATCTTGGCCATTGAAATATATGACTTGTAGGAAAGCGGGAAAAGAAGGGTTTTAATCAAAAGCACCAAAATCACAATGATGATGCCATAGCTTGAAATGGCGCCTTCAAGCCAAGAGAATACATTGATGGTGATAAATCGGTTTATGAGATTAATTCCAGGCCATCCGAGATACACATTGCGGTCGTAGTCTTCGGCAACCTTTTTTAGAATGGTGAATTTATTTGGTCCGAAATAATGTCTGAAACTGGCCGATCCATTTCCGAGTGTGATTGCCAGCCGGGTTTCCATCCTTTTCACAGACTGGCTGTCGGCCTCATTGGTTTTCTGAACGGCGCTCAGTCCATCAAACTGACCATCGGCAATGACACCCCAGTTGAAAAACTTTTGCTTGAAAGAAAACCAAGCCAGAGGCTTCGATACTTCGGCCTTTTCTTCGCTGAGTGAGGTTTCTGAAAGACCGGAAAATCCTTCTTCCTTTTCAAAATAGTTGATGTTGGTTGTTGTGCGGTTTTGAAGAATGTCTTTTTCAAGTTGAGCAGCATCCTGTACAAAAACCAATTCAGCTTTGGGATCAATTCCGGCGATTCCGGCATTGACAGCCTGCTTGAGTTCAAAACCTTTTGACGGAAGAACAAATCGCTGAGAAAGCCCGGCCATGATGGAAAGTTTTGACTTCAATTCAAGTACAGAGGAATCTCCAGTCTTTTGAACCTTTCCGCTAAAAGGTAAAATGGAAAGGTCGAGCCTTTTTCCAGAAGCATTAACAAAGAAATGCTGGCTGCTGCGTTTGCCCGAAAGAAGGATGAGTGGCTTTCCATCCCAGGTTTTGTATTTTTTCAGTTGAACTTCACGCACCTGGCCGCCCAATGGACTAATACTGACACGAATGTCCTCATTTTCAAGGATTAGCGGAATGGTATCAATGGTAATGGAAGAATCTGCAAGGCCCGCTTGACGGAGACCAGAATACGCGATTTCTTCCTGACTTGCCTTTTTGCCTGCATCCGCTGCAAGTTTTGCAGCTTCCTTTTTTGCAGCGGGAAGTTGCTCTGGTTTTGGGGCAAAGAAGGTAAAATAGGCAAATAAAATACCGAAGAGGAGTATGAGGCCGGTGGCCTGGTTCTTGTCCATATTAATATTTAATGGGTCGCGAGGGCAAACCCGAACAGTTAAAAACGGTCGCAAAAGTAATTTTTTATCCGTTGTATTGCCAATTCAATGCAAATCACTTTGTCTCCGGCTCATGATGAACAGTCCTGAAATCAAAAGCAAGCTTCCAAACCTTCCGGTTTCCATTTTCACAAGCATGACTCAGTTGGCCAGAAAACATGGCGCCATCAATTTGGGACAAGGCTTTCCTGATTTTTCGATGGATGAAAAATTGCAGGAACTGGTTTTTAAAGCCATGAAAGACGGCCATAACCAATATGCCCATAGCAACGGAAATTCATTTTTGAGGGAAGTAATCTCTTCAAAAATATTTTCGCTTTATGGCTTCCAGCCTGAGCCTGAAACCGAAATCACCATTACTCCGGGCGGTACTTACGCCATTTCAAATGCGCTCACCGCTGTGCTTCGTGAAGGCGATGAAGTGATTGTGTTTGAACCTTGTTTCGACAGCTACATTCCCAATATTCGGATAATGGGCGCCATTCCGGTGACAATTTCACTCCGACATCCGGATTACAGCATTCCCTGGGAAGAGGTCAGAAGTAAAATTACCTCCCGCACCCGGATGATTCTCATCAATTCGCCGCACAACCCCAGTGGCAGTGTTCTATGCGAGGCCGACATTCAACAACTTCGGTCCATTGTAGAGGACACTGACATTATCATAATGAGTGATGAAGTGTATGAGCATCTGGTTTTTGATGGAGAAAAGCATGAAAGCATTCTCCGATATCCTGATTTATTCGCCAGATCCTTTGTGGCCTTTTCACTTGGAAAGGTGTTGCACTGCACCGGCTGGAAAATTGGCTATTGTGTTGCGCCGCCGGCTTTCACAAAAGAATTCCGCAACCACCACCAGTTCAATGTTTTTTCGGTGAGTTCGGCATTGCAGAAAGGCATTGCAGAATATTTGCAGGAGCCCCAGACCTACCTTGGATTACCCGCTTTTTTTCAGCGGAAGCGTGACCTTTTTCTTGAGGGAATCAAGGGAAGTATTTTCGAGCCGCTCCAAACAAAAGGCTCTTATTTTCAATGCGTTCAGTTCCCTGAAAAAGTGGCCAAATCTTCCGCAGATTTTGCCGAATCACTCACCGAAACACCAGGAGTGGCAGCCATTCCACTTTCTGCATTTTATTCCGATGGCACCGACAACCGGGTGCTGCGTTTTTGCTTTGCCAAGGAAGATGAAACTCTTTTGAAGGCAACGGAAAGGCTTCGGAATATTTAGTTACTCGAAATTGAAATAAAATGTCACCGTGTGCGTAAGCATTTTTCGGATGCTGTTTGCATAGACATTTGGGTCGGAAGAACGCAGATTGGAGAATCCATGTGAAAATCTGATTTCTGGAGAAAATTTGAAAAGCGGATAGTACAAATCAAACCCGCAGCCGTATTCTACATTGAAATCAAAAGAATTTGAGCGTAGCCGGTCGCTTTGAATTTCATTTTTCTTTGAACCAACTTCAAAGGCAGGTTTAATGCCAGCCAACAAATACATCCGGGTATTGTTTCGGCGCTGCGATTTGAATTTCAGCATAATCGGTAATTCTAGAAAACTAAAGGTTGATTGCTTCAATTCTACATTTCTAGTGCCCTTCAAGTTTTCAAATTCTATGTAGCGTTGGTAAAAAGAAACCGTTGGAAGAAGGCGGGCATCCAACAAATCAAAAATCCTGAAGTTTAGAATAAAGCCAGTGGTAAATCCTAAGGAAGGAATTGAGTTCATAATTAAGAGCGCAGAACTGTCCTTTATTTTTGTAGAATCCTGTTGTTGATCATAAAAGAAATTACTGGAAGTTACCCGAAACTGCGATCGGTTGACGGCAAGAAAAAAACCATAGTGCAGGAATCTCTCGTCATAAGCAACCAGATTTTGCCCCTTCCTTTTCACTGTTTTGGAATCGTCTCCAGAACGCTGGAACTGATTCTGCGACTGAGCCCAAGACATCAGGGGCAACAGCAAAAATGCCAGCAGGCAAATTTTTTGTAATATGTACGACTTTGGGCTAATCACTTAAGGGTATTTGTAACGATAAAAACCGGGAACTATTTGAATCCGGTATAAATCGTACTGATTCCGAAAGTCAAAGGTAATGCCTTCGTGCCTTGAAAACCCTGCTTTGTTAGAATTTTAAGAAAATCTTCTCCTTCCGGGAATGCATTTACGGATTGAGGGAGATAAGTATAAGCGGCATGGTCCTTTGAAAGTAGCCGACCTGTGAGTGGAAGTAGGCTTCGGTTATAAATACCGTAGAAAAATTTAATGATGGAATTTCGCGGTTTTGAAAACTCCAAGACCATTAATTGTCCTCCCGGACGCAGCACGCGAAAAATTTCCTGAAGTCCAAGTTCCAGATTTTCAAAATTCCTAACCCCGAAACTCACCATCACAGCATCAAATTGCCCATCAGAAAAATTGAGATTTTCAGAATCACCGCTGCGCAATTCAATTTTATCTGTCAATCCAAGTTTGGCCAATTTGATTCTGCCGGAAGCCATCATACCTTCACTGATATCGACACCGATAATTTTATCGGGATTCAGCCGGAGGGCTTCAATGGCCAGATCACCTGTACCCGTTGCGATGTCGAGAATGAGTTTAGGATTGCCATTGCGAAGCGTGTTAACCGCTTTTTTTCTCCACCAAATGTCAATCCCGAAAGACAGAATCCGGTTTAGCTTGTCGTAGCTGTGTGAAATATTATCGAACATGCTTGCAACCTGCTCCTTTTTGGTGGCAGTGGATTCGGCATAGGGAACAACTGGTTTCGTAATTGACATATAATAGCTTTAACAGGGGCCAAAGTTACCAAGCCTTGCCCATAACTTTTCGGACAAATCTAATTGTGGTTATAAATAAGAATTGACCTTCAATCAATTTAAAAATTAACCCTTTAAATTCTATTTCGAAAGCAAAACGGTAGAGGCTAAGAAAACCTCATCCAACATTTGTCAACAATTATCCTGATTTTTTTTCGTGATTTTAATATTGAAAATCAGTCGTTTAAAAATTAATTCACCAAGACCCACAAGAAATTATTGATATAAATGAAACCCTGAATAGGTCAAGTCGTTAGGGCACTTCGGAAATATTTCCAATCAATCTTTTATCCCAAATTCAAAATGAAAAAGTCAATTTTATTCCCCGCCCTTCTTCTTGCCGCACTATCAACCGAAGCACAACGCTTTCAGCGGTATTACACACCAACATTAGCAAACCCAGGCGCCGAAGAACTGCGTTCCGGAACAGACAACAGCCTCATGCCAGGAACAGCGGCTGTTGGCGTCTTTCAACCAACTACAGGTTTTTCTTCCGCAAGATTTGTAAGGCTTAACGACGATGGTTCTCCCGCGGTAAATCTTTCAATTCAAGTAAAAGCCACCGCCACCGCCCCAGTCGAAGTTTGCCAGGCAAATTCTGTAACAGAGCGACTACTTCCCACATCCGCCATTCCCCAAAACTATGCTGTTGCCGGCCGGGTTGGATCCGGAGCCTCAACCGATGCACTATTTTTCAGCGCGAATTCTGGAGGAGCCATTTCTGCCGTTAGAAGACTGAATTTTGGTGCCAGCTCAGTGGATGAAGCCCGCTGCGTTCGCAATGCACCCAATAATCCTGATAGATTCCTGATTTGTGGCAACACGGTGCAAGCTGCAGCGCCAACTTTTTCCAATGTTTTCTTAAGTATGGTAAGTGGCACAGGAGCTTTGTCTTATTCCAGAGCATTCAGAATTACAAATGCCAACAATCTAAGGATTAGCGTTGCGGGAGTTTCCATGGCCACTGATGCCGCAAACAGAATTGTTTGGGTTGTAGGAAAAGGCACAAGCGTATCGGGTGGAATTGCAACCAATTACGGCATGCTGATGAAATTTGACGAAATTACAGGAAACCTGCTCGCAACTTATAGCTATTCGCCAACCAATGTGGCCGCTACGAGAATTCAGGAATTCAAATCCATCATTCGCCTTTCAACTGGAGAATTCATGATTCTTGGCAGCGTGAGTGCACTTGGAGGAACCGGACTGGGAGCTGGTGTTTCAGGAGACATTTTAATGAAAATGAACCTTGCCGGAGCCGCCCCGGTTAATGTCTTCCAAAGAGTTTACAACTTTAATATGGGTGCTGCAGGAACTGCTGCACAAATCAAAGGAAACGAGGTAATTGAGTTCCCTAATACTGTTGGATCTCCAATGTATGCGGTTTGCGGATCATTTGCCTTCAACGGAAATAAGGCCACATACATGGTCGACAATCTGGGAACTCCAGTTTCAGCCAACTTATATGAAACCATAGTGACCGGCAACTTATTCTCAATCGTCCGTTCGAATGATCCATTTTTAATCACGAACCTGGTTTCATTTGGATCTGGCAAAAGTGGCCTGAATAATCGCTCATATGCAACCAAAATGGATATGACACTTGGCACCATCACCACACCAAATTGCCCTATGAGCAGCATAAACAAATACGATCAGATTGTGACAGCCAATTCAACACTTTGCAGGCAGGCAGGATATACCGGAACCATCACAACA
>CANETC010000038.1 GCA_947441055.1 Cytophagaceae bacterium
ATGTTAATGATGCTTACGCCTCACCTATTTTTTATATGGCTTAAAAAATCAAAAATGGCCCGTATCAAAACTCCCAAAGCCAGTCCAATGGCGTTACTTTGAGAAGTATTTGGTGAAGAATCCCCACAGGCAACACCAAAAGCGAGTCCTAGCGCAGCCCCAATTCCAATTCTCCGAGTCTTCTATTGTTGATTTCTGCCAATTTTGTTGTGTTTCGATTGTGCTTATTTCCATTCAAGCCATTTGGCTTCTTGGACTTCCTTCAATTTTGGTGGGTTTGGATTAAGCGTGTTTCCGGCAATAACTTCTTCATATTTCTTTACATATTCAAGCGTCATTTTTTTATGATTGAACTGCTCCATCGCATATTCATGGCATCTTTGTTTTGAATACTTATCCGAGCTTAAAACTGCCTCCGAAAGCTCGTCGGCACTATTTGACAGATGACCAAAATCTTCTGTTATAAGTTCAGGAAGTGAGCCATAAGGAGTCCCAAAAACAGGACAACCATAATACAAGCTTTCAATGATTGCCAGGCCAAATGGCTCATGCCATTTAACCGGAAATATCAATCCTTTTGACCCATTCAATAAATTACACTTTTCATCACCCCCAACCATTCCCGAAAAACCAATTCTATTGGAGAAAGTAAACCGAATCCCCATCTTGAAGTTAAACCGTACTCCACCCAATACTTTTAAATTCTCGGATTTGGTCTTTTTAATAATGTCGATAGCACCAGCTACATTTTTTACCCTCCAGGCAGCATTTCCTAAAAAATGAAAGTAGCTCCGCTTTTTATTCAAATCCGGAATTTTATATTCACTCCAATCAAGTCCATTGTGGACATAAGAGTTTGAATTATATCTGAATGCATGGTTTTTAGATACGAAAACGGTATTCTTATTTAATTCATTTAGGTCATTCGAATTGCCATGAATTGTTATGATATATGGTATTGGGAAGGATTCAATGCCTTCCGGTGAAAAATTGAAATGGACAACATCATAACTGTTGGTAATTTGATTCAGAATTGGGATGCTTTCATCAATATGAATAACAGAAGCGAAATCGCAATGAGAGCCAAGCTTTACCAAAAAGCTAACTTGATGACCAAGTTTTACAAGCTCTTTACCCAATCCCCAAATCACTCTTTCGGTGCCTCCATACAGTTGTACAGGTATTGCGCTGTTGTTTACTATCAGAATTCGCATAATTTTTACAGTGTGGACGCCGTCTGTTTAACTGCCGGCATAAAACTAGAATTTTTGTCAGTTTAATTTCTTTAATTATTGGGAGATATGAAACAACATGGGCATTCCCCGTTCACAAAAATCCTTATCTTTTTACAAACCTGAACCCATAGATTCTATCGTCAACATCCTGCAAGCGGATGATGTAGACGGAT
This sequence comes from Cytophagaceae bacterium, assembly GCA_947441055.1. Lineage (GTDB taxonomy): Bacteria > Bacteroidota > Bacteroidia > Cytophagales > Flexibacteraceae > CAMDMI01. The sequence continues at coordinate 1,409 of CANETC010000038.1, forward strand.
GGCGGTAAGACTTGCAAAATCCTGTTGTCCAGGCTTTCTACATTGTTGGATTCGTGGATTTTCTTGCCAATCAAATCCAGAATCTCAACACGGTTTATTTGTTTGTTTTCGCCATTAAGCAGTTTAAGATTTCCAGATTCATCCAAAGATATCTTTACTTCATTTTTATCCTTCTCATCACCAAGCGCTGTAATCATGATTAAAACACCATTGGATGGTTCGCTGATGCATCCATTATTTTCTGTTCTCAGTAAATAATATCCACCCGATGAAGCCACATAAAAATTAGTGGACGTTGATCCTGCCAAAGTATTGCCGTTGTACCAATTGTAAGTTTGGGCAACTGCATTGGTGCTGATTTGATATCCACTTAAACTGATGTTAGGAGTTGCTGGTACCTGCTTGATAAAAACCCTTGCTGTATCAGATGGATCGCTTATCGAACATCCACTGGTAGCGCGACAAACAATTTTAAGTTTTCCGTAATAGGTGCTGTCTACATTGACAATTGCGGAGGTGTCATTTCCACTGATGGTTCCAGCCCGCTTTGGGATTAATTGCCAGCTGTAATTTTCTGCGCCTGAAACCGAATTTACCTTGACTGAAAATGAAGCTGCGTTTGCACAAATGCTGTCAGAGGAATTGACGGCAATGTTCGAAGGCTGTTGAAGGAACTTTGAGGAGTCGGTTCGCACAGCCCAAAAGACATCGCCGTAATTGCCGCTCAAGCTGTCTGTTGAACATTTGACCTTATTGATAAAACTTGCTGTTGCATACACTGAACCACAGTTTTTGTCAACATACATTCCGCCGGAATATGAAGAGTTGCACTGCGTAAACAAATCATCCCTGTTCAAAATGGTCCCGTTGTTGTTGATGTAATACAAGGAATATTTTAAAGCTGAGTGCTGCACAAACAAAAAGTATTGTCCCGAATTGTCTTTGTCAATACCAAGTACATTTTCCTCAGTTGAGGATGTTCCCTGGGTGGCGGTAAACGATTGCGACCATTGATGCGACAAAGAGGTATCGTATGCGGCAATGAATCCTTCATATCCGCCATCGGTATTATATATGTCTCCACCTAAATTTGTATTGTAATAGTAGCTGCCGGCGAGTAGAATTTTTGTTCCGTCCACCAAAAGTTTTCTGGCATTGTCGGGATTTCCACCACCATCTCTAACAGCATATTTAAACGCGCCTGAAGTGTCATACTTTGCTACAAAAACATCCGAGAATCCATAATTTCCATTTGCGTAGAACTGCGCATTGCCGATGCTCACACTAAAACTTCCCAAGCCTGAAGAATTGCCAAAAGAACCAGCCACATAAACATTTCCGAATAAATCAGTTTTGATGGCATTGCCATATTCGGTTTTTGAGCCTCGTGCAAATCGCCCCCATTTGGTATTGCCATTTAAATCCATCCGTAAAAAATATGCATCGGTTGATCCCGAACTTGCTGCAATCACATTGTTTCCGGCATTGAATATTCCTTCAAAACTACCGGCAAGATAAATGGCATTGTCTGTTACTTCAATATCAGCGATTTGGTCGTTTCGAGCGCCAGAAGAACCAAAGGATTTTGCCCAGATAAAATTTCCCAATGTATCAATCGCAGCAATGTAGGAATCTGTATATCCACCTACGCCCTCCGGATTGTAAATTGTATCGGCCATAAAATTGATACTTGCTGAAAGGAATTCCCCTCCAAAATAAATGACGCCCTTTTTATAGACTGCGTCGTACAGATATTCTGCACTGTTTCCTCCAAAAGATTTTACCCACTTCAAGGAACCTGAGTTGGAATAGGATGCGATGTAACCGTCGTAATTTCCTTTGGTTGTTAATGTTTGATTTTCAATTTTCAAGGTGTCACTGAAGCTGCCTGCCACATACACATTCCCGGCCTCATCTTTGAATATTGCCGAAGAGGTTTTGAGTCCAGAGCCCGATATGGAATTCAAATTCCAGTTCTGCCCAAAAGAAATTCTGGTGCAGAAGCAAGCAAGGAGCAACAGGATGTACTGTGATTTTTTAATCATCGTGTATGTTTTGAAGGTCGCAGGCCAAACATACAATTATTCTGGTTTTTGGACTTCAGGACAATTTCCTTCAATCGGTGAATGTTGTTTTGTGGATAAATTGTTGTTGGATGGACCTTTTGTAAAGTTCTAAAAGGGGATTTTTTGTGCAGTTTGATGTCATAATATTTTTAGGAATCTTATGCCAAACTGATACTGGTTGCCTTTACTTTAAGTGGACTTTTTCATTGGGGTCAAATGAGCTCAACATTGAAATTGACTTTTGCACCTAAAGCGGCAAACACTTTTAAGATAGTCTCAAATCGAGCATTTTTTATGCTGTTTTCAATTTTTGAGATTTGTGCTTTTTGAACACCAACAAGTTCACCAAGTTGTTCTTGGGTCAAATGCCTATCCTGTCGAGCCTGTTTAATGGCTTGTCCCAACAAATCAATTCGCAATTCGTTTTCGAAAGCGTCACGATTTTCAGTCCCAAGCTTACCTACATGCTTATCAATCATTGTGTCAAGTGAAACTGTTTTGAATTTGTCTGCCATCACTATTTCATTTTATACTTGCTTTCAAAATATTGTTTTCTGATGTCTTGAGCCTTTTTGATGTCCTTTGAAGGTGTTTTTTGAGTTTTTTTTAATATTCCGTGGGTCGTAACAACTAAAGTATCTTTTCCTTAAACCTTGTCCCAAAATGCAAATAACCTGTAGGCCTTAGAATTGTATAAAGTTCTGAATTCCCAAATTGACTCATTTAGTTTTTTGAAGAGCTCATGGTCATTAACGAATTGAGATTTCTTCAAATTATAATAAATTTTTTCTCTTGTCTTGGGGTCAAGGGTCTCTAAAAATTCAATTGCCTCGAATAAAAACTCAATTTCAAAAGTTGGCTTCATTTAGATTCATGGTCAAATTTAAAAATATCCTAATTGGGAAACAAGCGATTTCTGGTGGTTGTGAATAGTTTTTTTCAAATGTCTGATTTTGTGGACTTACCATTCTTTTAACGGTCTAAATCGACGATTTTTGGCCTGCATTAATTCTCCAGTATTTTCAGGAGCGCTTACAATGCCAAGTTCTTTTTATTCGGTTTTTAACAATTCGTGCTTTAGGAATTCCTCATTTATAGCGATCTCTTTCAAGATTTTTTCGATTTTGATGCTTATAACGAGTTGTTTGTCCAGCCCACATCTTCGCATTTTGAGTTGGATGATGGATTTTAATAGTACAAGGCCATCAAACAATATTCCCTCTTGAGTAGACAATTCAGCCATGAGTTGTTTAAGCACCTCCAATTGTATTTTGAGTTTTCGGTAGGTGGCCTGTAAGCTGGCCCTTTTTCTGGAATGTACTTTTTCCCAATAGTGGAGGTCTGAAATTTGTTTGCTGAGCTTTTTTCGAATTGCGTTGCCTGAATCTGCCATGGGAATATCAGGTAAGTCCGGCAGATCTTTGTATTGCTGAAAAATAAGATAAATCTGCCTGAGAACATCTTCCTGGGGTTCGGCTATGTTGTTGAAAGTCCTTTCATGGTGAGCCACCTGAAAACGGCTCGCACCGATGAAATATGCCATTTCCTGCTGAGATAACCCAAAGGTATCCCGGAGGGCCTTTGTTGATGCCATAAGTAAATCCTAATTTAGTTTGGCACAATTTAAAAAAGGAATTTTCGCATCACCAAAGCATCTACAACTTTTTGCTAAAAATTTCTTGTTGTAGACTTTTCTCTACAACTTTTAAATTCATAATTTTTGTTGTAGATATTTTTCTACAACTTTTCAGTTCAGTTTGAATGTTGTAGAGAAAGTTTGAAATAAAATTTCATCGCTAAAATCCAGTGATTCGCTGAATTTATTCAGGCTTTCTTCATGTAGTTACTCACGAAAGATTTTCCAGTTAGACCGAAATCTGTAATGGCGGAACACAAATAAGCTTCGCTGCTATTGTTCAGAAGAATCTTCGAAATTTATCCAAGTGCGTACCATCATTCGCCTGCCCACAGAAGGGTGATCCTCAAAGGCACTGCGGTTATGGCACAGAAATCTATTGTTCAAAAAAAGCATATCTCCTCTTTGCATTTTGAATCGTACTGTGTTCTCTTCTTTCGAAAAAAAATCATCGATGGCATCCATTCCCTGTATTAATAGAGAAGAAATCGGAAATCCCGTTTTGGAATGCGCACTTTCAATCCAGTACCGCATATATCGGAAAAGAAACTCATTGTTTTCCTTGCTGTAAATCGGGAAGGCATTTCTGAGTATGGCTTCACTGTTATACTCAGAACCGGGAGTTATCACGTCTCGGATTATCGGTTTCTCCAATTCATTCAAGCACTCAGGAAACCGTTTTTTTAACATTTCATAGGCATTGGCCGCGTTGGTTACCAAGGACTCCCCGCCCTTGTATCCTGCATTTAGACAAAGCAGACCCACCACATCCGGTACATAATCTTTGGCTGTGCTGTCGGTATGGTACCCTGTTGAAGCTTTTGTTTTGGAAACAGGAATGGCTTCTTTGGTATAGTTAAGGCCTTGGTCGACAACATCAAAAAAATATCCATACCTCTGATTTAGTTTTCCAATGGTTCTGCTTGTAAAGGCATACAAACGCCTTAATTCATCATCGTTGAAGCCTGCCTCCGCTCTGAGCAAAACGAAACCGGGCCTTTTTTTCAGGTTAGAGAAAACCGCTCGCAAAGCAGATACTACTTTTTCATTGATTTCGATGTTGTTCGGCTCTGAGAAAATCTCTCCCTGATCCTTTACGGCTTCCAGTAATCTATCTGCTTCATCTTTTCCTATGTCTAAAGAAACTTCAGCAAGATTTGGGAGCGATTTCCAGCAATAATCGAGGTGTTGGACCATGTCAGTTATTTTTCCTGACCTTGAAGGCCAGATGCAGTGGAAGATCAATCAAAGGAGTGAAGAACTTGGGGTCGAGTTTTACATGTTCTTCTGTAATATGAAGTTCATGAAACGCAGGAAATTCGCTGAATCCGGCCAAGTGAAGACCATTAAAATAATCCTCAATGGTTTTATGCACGCACTGGACATCTACCGGAATTCCGTCACGCCTCCAGATTTCCCCTGGGAAAAGCGTATCTCTACCACTGAAATAGCCACCTGAGGGCTGAAAATAAAAAGGATACTTGTCCTTTTTAAGAAAGGCAAGCAGAGGATGAGGCACAGAAAAAATAAAGTGGCCCCCTGGCTTGAGAAGGCTGTAAATCTTTTTTATAACGGCATGCGTCTCATTTACCGATAAATAATTGAATAGAAACATGCAGAGAACCAGGTCGTAGCAATCTCCCTCTGAAAACTCAGATGTCCGGATATCGGCTGTTTCATAGCTTAGGCCTTGCAATTGCTCTTCATTGCAAATGAAATTGGCTTGCTCAATCATTTTTTCTGAAATGTCAATACCGTGAACAGTTGATGCACCTCTCTGCAGCAACTGTCTGCCTACATAGCCTTCTCCACATCCTGCATCCAGAATTTTCAATCCTTTAATGGGCTCACAAAGATTGATTACAAATGGCCTTGCTGAATAGTCTGAAAGCAGAACCGGCTCTTTCCTGACCCATTGTTGAGCCTGATTATTATATAGTTCTCTAGTTTTATTCATTTTTTGGGTACTTTTTTCTGAAAAATATAAAATCAAAATTAAAATCATTCCACGCATTTGCAATGCAAAATAAATGTCTTTCTCGAAGCGAGATTGTATGCAATTACTTTGATGTTATCCGCATATGTTTTAAGTGCTTTTAGGCCGTAGTTCGTCTAGTTCTCTTATGTTTTACTTTCCATTACACGTAAATCGTTACTTGGCTCTATTTTCCTATTGTAATCTTAGATAAATTTTCCCAGACCCATTCTTGGTTCTTTCAATTCTCTTTCCTGAACTGGTAAAAAAATTCCCTGTTAAACCCCTAAAAGTTCAACAAAATCAAATTTCATCGCTTAAATCCAGTGATTATCAGAATTGTTTTGTTTCAGGCTTTTAGCTTTCCTAATTAAATCACAATAACAAGAACTGGACCTTCATTGAATTCTGTTCTTTTGGTCCTTCCTGATTTTCGTGGCTTTTGGGTCGTTTTAGAACGACACTATTTTTTGTAGGGCCTACAAAAGTATTTTTTGAGTTGCAATTCGGTTATACGATAAAAAGTTTTACCCGCTTATCAATTAGCTCCTTATAAGCTTTTTGCCTGGCTGAATCAAGAAAAGAGCGCTCGATCAATTGATTGGCTTCCGGCAACCATTTTTGTAATCTTTTATACACACCATTGACTTGTTTTTCATTGAGTTTTAATGAAGCACCAAAACGGTCAAAATACCCTTTGTTGAAATTTTCTTTTTTACCTCCCAGCAGCAAGGCCAAATCTTCCTTATCCTTGGGTAATATCATTTTTACATTTAATAAGTCGTAAAAAGGCGAAAGCACCCAACCCATGTTTGACAAGAACATCGAATAGTTTTTCAGGTGCATATCATTATTCCCAATGATGTAATTGAATACAGCGGATTCGAAAAAACGAAGCTTGTCAAAAAGCGTGTTTACAGACAAATCACCGATGACCTTACCAAGACTTTCCATGGTTCCCTTGTATTTATTTTCCAAGTCCAGAATTTGCAGGAAATCGATCATGTGGTTTTTAGATCCATCCGCATTCCGGTCAATGCGCTTTGTGAGAAAACATAATTCCCCCGATGCCAATCGAATCATGTTAACCGGAACAATATCCAATTTAAAAAGTTCGGCTAATTTCATAGAAAGGTGCTCATTTTCGGGCATCTGTGGATAGGCTTCATTTTGTGGTTTTAAAATGTAATTTCCTTTCAGGGCGTCCATGATGGTCAAACGGTTTTGATGCCCATCTTTGATTGCAGATTTAATTAGACCCAGAGACAATTTCGGCTGTACTCCCGGAACAGTAATGGAAAGTTCAGCAGCCTCTCTTGCCAATTGTTCCATCTCCGATAAGCGATAAGGCAATAAAGGCGCTTTTTCGCTGCCAAAAAATGCCTTGATGCACTTCGGGTGGTAATCCACTTCAGCACCGTTTAACTCTTTATAGCAGGAAAGGCACTTATTCATCTCTGGCTGGCGTTATTGGATGTACACTGACTGCGCCTATGGTATTTTGGCAGCAGGCAAGAAGAAGCCCCATGCGGTCGTTCTTGTTGATTTTCCAGGTCTCAGCGGCGATGTTTAAAAGCCATCCTTCGGGAATTAATCCATCGAAAAACGGGAATAATCTTTTGCTTCTGTAGGGCTTGCCCGATACCGGCATTTGAAAGGTAATGAATTGTTGCGGGTGCATTTCTACATACTTTTCGTCGTATTGAAACAGGTATTCACCATTGTCTTCCTCGGTAAGCATTCCTGCCAGGATGGAGTTGTATTTAACGATTCCCTGCCGCATGACTTTGGTTTACTGGTCCTAATTCATGGCCAAACATATTGAGTACTTGGTTTACTTTTGACACACTGAAGTTTTCTTTTCCCTGTTCAATCTTTCGAACGACAGTAAGTGCGACTCCGGCTTTTTCGGCAAATTCCTCCTGGGTCAGGCCCAATTGCTTTCTTCTTGTTTTCACAAAGTCTGATAGCGCAGTCATATTATATGTGTTTGCATACAAAAGTAGAAAAAAACAGAATACTATATCTAAATGCATATAAAATAATCTCAAAAAGAGTTTCTATATGTAATTGGATATGATGATTTAAATTGAAGCGAACTTTTTGGAGGCTCCCGTTTTTAGCTGGGTCAAAAGGGAAAATTTTGGGGTCAACAGAAATTTCTGGCGATTGGGTAGGATTGATAAACTGAGAAGTTTAGTTTGGATTCTGGCACCAACTCTGCCTGATGTTTTTAGAAAGAGAAAAAGGAAACACCTAAGCTCTATATGAGAGGCATGAGGCCTCACCTCAGGTTTTGACTCGTATTGGGAATCAAAGTCTTCCTTTCAATTTTCGGTTAGGTGGAAACAACTGGGTGCATGAGAATGCGATTTCGTTTGTAAAATGGCTTCGAACGGTTTGCAAATAGGTGCAGGCGGCTAATACGTGTAAGCGTTTGCCGCTTGCGCTTGTTTGTTGTTAGGTGCTTTTATCATTAAACAAGATCGTTAATGTCGTCTTGGAATACGAATTTTCTGTGATAGTCCAAATATTCTTGTCTTTCTTCCGGATAAATACGCATATTGTTTTTAGCATTTGGATTAATATTCAATCTTTCCCATGTGTATGTTGATAGAAGAGTTCCGCAAACTAAATCCCCGTTATCTTTGAATGTTATATAACCTTGGTCAAATAGTTTATCGTAAGTTGGTGTCAAAGCAAGGCCATTTAAATAGTCAATTGCCTGATCTTCACGACCTTCTTTTATGCAAACCCTGTAAGGTTTGATATGACTTGCAATCAATAATTTTTCATCAGTAATTTTTGTAAATGGACATTGGGGCATATGTTCAATAACTTTTTTTCTGTATTGCATTGCACCTTGTCTGCTTATTGATTTTTCTTTTTCTCGATTTTCTTTTTCAATAATTTCTATTTCTGCCGTTGTTCCAATTAATTTTGGATGAACAATAGACCTGAATTGATAATCAAGTAGAATTCTGAAATAAAACAATGGTTTTTGATTTTCCTTATTTCCAATAACTGGCAATAATTTTAAAATAGATAAATAACTGATTTTAGGCAAAACTATTTTACGCCAAATATCCCAAATTTCATCGTCTGAACGAATGTAACCACGACTTAATTTATTATCTGTAAAATCCGAAACATCATAAATACTGAAAAATATTTTCTCTTCTTGAAGGTTTGAAATGCTTTCTAAATTGGTTGAATATAAATCTGAAATATCAAAGTTGTAAACCTGTTCTTGTTTTTGATACTCAATTCTTGCGTCATACAAATATTTTAGCAAGTTTGACTTACTAAAAAAACAATTACCTTCTTGAATTGGTATATAGATTCTCTCACTATTCTCAATTCCTTTTCCCCAATTTTCGTATTCAAAAAAATCACTTAATCTTTCTCCACTTGAACCTAAATAACTTCCAACATATTTTCTTGATTCTCCATTTCCCTTATACATTTGAAGCTTATTCTTTCGATAAATAAAACTATCTTCTGCTCTTAAATTTTGAATAGAATCAATTATGAAATATTCTTTACCCTCAATGTGTATTTTTTGAAAATTCTCCATAATCATTTTGCGTATTTAGTGATGTCTATCTGTTTAAGTAGTGCAATTAGAACATCTACTACAATGCTATTCCCTGCTTGTCTATACATTTGAGTATCGCTTACAACTTGTATAAAATCGTCACGAAACCCCATTAAACGCAAACATTCTTTTGGTGTTAATTTTCTAATTTTCCCAGTGTGTGTTACATAGTTATCAACTCCAGCTCGATGCATTTTATGCATACTTTGCAAAAGTGGTCTTGCTACTTCAAGATCTGTTTTTATTGATGTTTTAAAGGTTTTTGTTCCACTACTTAATACGTAGTCACGAACTTTATCCGACAAATAGTACTTTTCTTCAACGTCATTTACGTCAAAAATAAATTCGTCAAATTCGTTTTCTCCATGCTCAAAAACGAAATCTCCATGCCAATTAAATTGTTGATTTGCTTTCTGACAAAGTGCAATTTCTCCGTTAATTTGAGTGTAACGCTTATTTCTATTTTTTGAACTAGTTACGAATTTTACGCCTTTTTCCTTCAGATAATATTTACTATCTGTAAAATCCTCCAAGAAGTCTTGCATTTTGTATTCTAATTCAATCGGTTCAGGGAAATTAAATTCTGCTTTTTTGTCTTTGAAGCCGATAACAAAAATTCGTTCTCTGTGTTGAGGCATTCCATAATTTTTAGCGTTCAAAACTTGATAAAAATATTTGTAGCCAAGTTCATCAAATGTTGCTTTTATAGTTTCAAAAGTATTTCCACTATCATGATTGATTAAACCTTTTACGTTTTCAAAAATGAAAACATTAGGTTGGCTTTCTTTCACGACTCTTGCAAATTCATAAAATAAAGTACCTCTCGTATCGTCAAACCCTCTACGTTTTCCAACCATTGAAAAAGATTGACAAGGACTTCCGCCAACTAATAAATCTAATTTTCCTTTGTATTTTTTTCCATCAATATCGTGTACATCTTTGTACCAATTATCGTCTGCCATATCATAATTTGCAAAATAACTTTGCTTCACAAAATTATCAATGTCACTTGCAAATTGAATTTCAGACTTTAAATTCAAGCGTTTCAACGCATATTCTATTGCACCAATACCCGAGAACATTGTTCCAATTCGTATTATAGCATTTGGATTTGAAAATTCTTTTTCTCTCCAGTCTTTTTCAAATTTGATTGAATACTGATTGATTTGTTCCTGAACAATACTCAAGACATCCTCAAGTTCAGGATATTGTTTCAATTCAGTAAGGACAGAATTTTGATAATGAATTTTGGATAATTTATCCTTTTCTAAATCCAAACATTCGGCTAATTTGTCAATTAATTCAGGGTTTAACTTTCTTTCATTTTTTTCAATTTTAGAAAGCATTGAAGTATCAATATTTACGTGTGCAGCAACCTGTCTAAGTGGTAAACCTAACTCGTTTCTTCTTTCTCTTAAGTATGTCCCTATTTGACGATCCATGTTTTTAGATTTATTTGTCCAAAAATAGGGAATCTTTGTTTTTTAATCAAGAAATAGTTTTTAACACCTAGTACTTCATAATTGCACCTAACTACCTCATTTCCGCAATATTGCGTATGTATTTTGTTTGGTTAATGCGTTAGACTCTTGTCAAATCAACCCCTCAAATAAAACCAAAAATCTTTTCCGAAATCCTCCTGTAGAAAAATATTACCAGCCCTTCAGCATTTCTGCCAGCTTGTAGGCATAGTTTTCCCAGGTAAATTGTAAGGCAGCGTTTCGGGCTGCATTGCGCATTGCAGCATAACTTTCGTTGTCGAGTTGTCGGAGTTCATTCACAGCTCCGCGGATCGCGGCTTCATCGCGTATTGGTATGATCCAGCCATTGCGGCCCTGCTCTACAATGTCGGGTGCCATGCTGTGTGATGTGGCAATCACAGGCAATCCTGCCGCCATGGCTTCTACCAGCACCAGTCCGAATCCTTCAAACAGTGTGGGAAGAATTAAGGCGTCAAATTCGGTGTACAGGCGAAACATTTCAGCCTGGGAAACTGCCGGCTGGTAATGCACAAGATGCCGGCGCTTTTCAAAGGCTTTGCCACTGCCCTGTATGCCGCCTACCAAATGGAGTTCTACTTCTTTTCCACCTGCCCAGCTTTCGGCAGCCTCCAGCAGGTAACTCAGGCCCTTTCGCTGGGTGAGCGTGCCGGCGTATAACAGACGAAGGGGTCGGTCGGCAAAGTTTCTCGCTTCGGTGGAATAGGGAATGTTCGCCGCCTCAAAACCCAAGGAGAGTTTCTGGATTTTTTCTGCTGCTATGCCACTGTCAGTGAGGGTGCGTGTGGTAAAATCCGAAGCGGAGATCACGATGTCGGCGCGATGGGGTTCTTCCTCAAGTCTTTTTTCATAAGCCGCAGGAAAGTACAGATTGTCAATGCTGTCGGCCCATTCTGGTTGCAATCTGGCTTCCTCAGCCAAAATTCTTCTGGCCTGCACCACATGGGCGGTGGCCAATTCGCACACTGCGAGTTTACCGGAATCCTTTGCCGCCTTCAGACTTTCGTAACAGGAACCCTGAAATCCCCAGAATATGTTGGCATTGATGCCGGGCATTTTTCGCGCCATCATGCTGTCAAAATCCATGTCGCGCTTGTACACCAGATTCTGAACGGCTTTTGATTTGCCCTGAATTTTCCTTGCCACAAACTCGGCCAGCTCAAATTGCCAGTGGCTGTGCACAAAAGGTGCGGAAAGGCCTTCTTTAAAGCGCCGTGTAAAAAATGTATTGCCTCTTTTCTGGAACCAATCCTGCAGCCATTTGGGCGATACATAGGAACTGGTATAAAATCCTTCCAGACAATTCATGTCCAGCAAGGCCTTGGCCAGGTGGTAGGAGTGCTGCTTTCCAGCGTGGCTTACGGCAATCTTTTTCCTTTCCAAATTGTTTCCGGATTTTTCGGCCAATTTAGCGTCAATTTCGATTCCCCTGGTGAAACGGTTTTTTCGTATTCCTCAAAACCTGCCTTACCTGAAAGACTCACTCGTTTCGGTGGGGTTCAGGGCCGGTTCTGCCTTGGCTGTGGGCAAGGTAATTGCGCTTGCTTTTGGACCGGCAGGCACTGCGCTTTTTGGTCAGGCCATGAACCTCTACACGGCCTTGGCCAACATTCCGGCGGAATCTATTTCCAGGGCGATGGTGCGGGAAGGCGCAGCTAGTCATAAGGCCGGCGATGAATCCGGCGCTGGCATTGCCGCCATGTCGGCCAGTATGCTGGTCCTGGTGGTTTTTATTTTTCAGGCAATACTTTCTGCGCTGATTTCAATGTACACCGACTGGTTTCAACCCTTCCAATCGGCTGATTCTGGTATTGTTCCGCTCTTGCTTGCTTTTGCCTTGGTGGGGGCGGGAACTTTTTCTGCTTCTTACTTTCTAATCTGGAGCAAAACCAACCTGCAGGCGCTTTCTGCCACTTTTATGTCCATTGGCGGATTGCTTGGCGTCCTCATTTTATGGTTTTTGGATGCGGGTTTTTTTGCTTGTCTGATGGGTTTTCTGGTGGGACAAGCCATCGGGAGTTTTGCTTTGTTGCTGTATCGCTCTGCGGAAATTCCGTCTTTTTTCCGAGCTGAATTCTGGAGTTTTCCACATGCCAAGCGGATGGTGGTTTTTGCCTTTGCAATTGCTTCAGCCGGATTGGTGAACCAGGTAAGTCAATATGCGCTGGTGCATTGGGCGCTCAATTCTATGGGCGCCGAGAAGGTGGGTTTGTGGATGGCCATGAACCGAGTGGCCGATTCTTTGAACATTCCGATTCTGGCCGTTGCCAACAGCATTCTGCTTCCAACTCTGGCCGGACTTGCCTCCAACCGGAAGGAAATTCGAAATTTTCTAAGGCCGATTTTTAGGCAAAGTCTTGGTTGGTTGGTCATTGGAATGCTGGTTCTCTTAGTTCTTTACCCGCTTCTGCTTCAGATTTTGTTCTCCGCCGATTTTGTGGCTGAGCGTGAACAAATCCTTTGGCAGCTTTTCGGTGATTTTTTCAGGAGCAGTTCCTGTGTTTTTTCGGTCTTAATGCTGGCCCTGGGCCATACCCGTTTTTATTTCTGGCTTGAAACGGCTTCAGCTTTGTTTTTTCTGCTTGTAAATCAGTTTCTGTTTTCGAAATATGGATTTGCCTGCCTGTTCATAACCCATGCTTTCAGGTACTTGTTTTACTGGCTGGTGATTGTGCTCCGCTATCGAACCGTCTTTTTATAAACATGGCGAGCATCAGCATTTTGGCCTTGTGCTACAACCACGAAGCATTTCTGGACAAGGCCTTGGGTTCCTTGGCCAGCCTTCCCGACGATGTGGAGGTCATTGTGGTGGATGATGCCAGCAAGGATAAATCCCCTGAAATTTTAAGGCGCTGGCAAACCCGTTTTCCGAACTGGAAATTTGTTTTTCATAAGGAGAATATCGGGAATTGCAGGACATTCAATGAGTTGCTGAGGATGTCCAAAGGCGATTGGATTCTTGATTTTGCCACAGATGATATTTTATTTCCGGACAAACTCCTCGATTGGGTGGCCGTGGCTGAATCCAAACCGGATTGTGGTTTTTGTTATGCTGAAGGTTTGGTTTTTCGCAATGAAGCCGGACCGTTTAAACCCTATTCTCAGCTTCGGACTGAGGAAGAATATCCGGAAGGCCGGATTCTGGATCGCCTGTTTGAGCCTTCTTTTATTTGTCCGCCTGCGGTGCTTTTTTCTCGAAAAGCCCTCGAAAGGGTAGGGGCTTACAACGAATCTCTGGCCTATGAAGATTTCGATGTTTGGTTGCGGATTGCCAGAGAATTTCCGGTTTATCGGTTTCATGAGTCTGTGATTGCTTACCGAAAACACCCGGATTCTATGTCGGCTTCGGTGAGTAAAAAGCGAAATGCCAGGCTTTTAGATTCTACAATTCAAATATTTGCTTCTGTGATGCAGTGGTCGGAGTTGAAGCCAATGCCCGATCCGATGTTGAAATTTCTACGGTACCACTTACGACTTTGTTTTTACCTTCAATTGCCCCGGCAGGCCCAGGCGTTTTTTCAGTTGTTGAAAGATGCGGGGCAAAATAGGGGAATCGATTCTGTTTTTTGTTTGATGGCTGGAATGCCCTTGCCGGTTTACAGACTTTATTCTGCCCAGTTGTGGTTGAGGGAGAAAATTGGTTTGTAAATTATAATCAGCGCCGGTTGTCGTCTCTTTCCATCATGCTCAAATAGCTGTCATAGCGGGTGAGCGGAAGTTTGCCTTTGTCCAGGGCATCGATCACCATGCAGCCGGGTTCATGCATGTGCGTGCAATTGTAGAATTTGCAATTTTCTGCAAAAGGCTGCATTTCAGGGAAATAATGACTCAAATTGTCGTCTTCCATTTCCAGAAGGCCCAGTTCTTTAATTCCCGGCGTATCGATGATGCGGGTATTTTCATCCAGACTGTGCATTTCTGCGAAAGTGGTGGTGTGCTTTCCTTTGCTCGCAAAATCAGAAATTTCCTGAGTGCTTAAATTCAAACCGGGGAAAATGGAATTCACCAGAGTGGATTTTCCCACACCAGAATGTCCGGAAAGCAGGCTGGTTTTGCCTTGCAGAATTTCCTTGAAAGCATCCATATTCAGGCTTTCTGTCACTGAAGTGATCAAGGCCGGGTAGCCGATGGAAGTGTACATTTCTGCCAGTGCTTCCACATATTCAAATTCGTCTTCTTCCAGCAAATCGGCCTTGTTGAAAACCACCCTTGCAGGAATGCTGTAGGATTCTGCAGAAACAAGCAATCGGTCAATAAAGCCAAGCGATGTGCGTGGCATTTTGAGAGAAGCAATCACCACAAGCTGGTCGATGTTGGAAGCAAGTATGTGCGCTTGACCGGTTTTGTGTACCGATTTACGAATCAGGTAATTCCTTCTTTCCTTGATTTCTGTTATAAGGCCTTTGCCAGGATTGCCTTGTTCTCGTTCTACAAGCACTATATCCCCAACTGCCACAGGATTGGTGGCACCGGTTCGGCTAAGTTTCAATTTCCCTTTCAGGCGACAATCAAGAACCTCTTTTTCACATTCTACCCGGTACCAGCTGCCGGTAGATTTGTATACAAGTCCTTCGAGGACAGGTTCCGATTTGATTTCCTTTTTCAGATTTTGCTTAATATTCCCGCAAATTACGATAAAATAGCAGCAGACTAGATTGATTCTGCACAAATTACCGGCCGTTTGCAATCAAATAGAAATGTGTGAGGCGATTCTACATCGGCTGAATTTGGTTTACCTTCTTGCTTTGGCACTTTTCTTGGGCCTAAATCCAGCTATGATAGGCAGGGTTTCAGCGCAGGAATTTTTACCAGATACCAGCCTTGAACCTGCGTTTCGCACTTACCTGAAAATTCGTTCTATTTCAGGCAACGAAAAACCTGCCGGCAATTTTCTTCAAAATTTGGCCGCTTCCAGGGGACTCACTACAAATTGTCTTATTTGCACAGACTCCACAATCAACATCGCCATTTCACTTTATCCTTTGGAGGAAAAGAAGCCTTCAATCATTTTACTCAGTCATCTGGATGTTGTGGATGCGCCCGATACTGCCGACTGGCGCAGTCTGCCTTTTGAGGCAATTCAATCGGATTCGGATATTGTGGCCCGAGGTGCGGTGGATGCGAAGGGACTTACCTTTATGCATCTTGGAGCTTTGCTGGCTTTTCGGGAGAAACATAAGAATGAAATCCTTCCATTCAATGTAATTGTGCTTGCGGTTTGCGATGAAGAAACTGGCGGAGAAAAGGGCGCAAAATTAATTGCTGAGCGGAAACTCGATCTCCTTCAGCCATGGATGGTAATCGGGGAGGGCGGTTCTGGAATTACTGGATTGATTCCTTCAAGGCCATCAACCCCAGTTTTCGGAATCTCCGTTTCTGAAAAGGTAAATCTCTGGCTCCGGCTTGATCTCAAATTTTCCTCTTTTGGACATGGTGCTGCCCCGCCGGATAGTTATGTAAATAAGGATATGTTGAAGGCCCTTCATAAGTTGAGTCAGATTGAAGGCCGACCCGAATTTAATTCCATCACCAGAAGAATGTTTAAGGAACTGGGCAGAATGGAAGGGGGATTGAAAGGCTGGTTTATTTCGCATTTGCCTTCCAGGATTTTCAGGCCTTTTGTGAAAAGGCGTATGCGCCGCGAACCAGTGCTTTCGTCCATGTTGCAGAATACCGCTGTGATGACGAATATTTTTAACCCGCCGGGACCGCCGAATAAGATTTCAAACAAAGCCACTGTTTTTCTCGATTGTCGCCTGCTGCCTGAAACCCGTATCCGACGCTTTATTCGCGAAATTCGTTATGGTTTGATTGAGCCCCGTTTCAAAGTGTCTATTATAAATGAAGGGCCTATGGCGGAAGCCAGCAATCCTGAATTGGCTGAATATAAGTGTCTTTCGAATGCCATTCTTGGTGTTTACCCTCAAGCAGAAGCAGCTCCGTTTTTGTTTCCGGCTTCGAGCGACAATAATTATTTCCGGCAATTTGGCATTCCGACCTACGGCATTACGCCTGTGGTGATGAGTCGCACAGATTTAGAATCGATTCACGGAACCAATGAGAGAATTAAATTGCTCGACCTTCGCCGTGGCGAGGAGATTTTCTACCGCTTCCTTATAAATGCAGAAGGCGTAACGCCAAAACTCTATTTTACTCCGGTTGGAAACCGTTGAGATTTAGCGCTCAGAATATTGACTATCGTAATATTGCTGGTAGGCACCTGAGGTGATTTCATCCATCCATTTCTGGTTGGCAAGGTACCAGTCGATGGTTTTTTCCAATCCTTCTTCAAACTGCAGACTTGGTTCCCAACTGAGTTCCTTCATAATCTTATTTGCATCAATGGCATAACGAAGGTCATGTCCGGCACGATCGGTTACATATGTAATTAGACTTGCTGCGCTGCCTTCCGCTTGTCCCATTTTGCGGTCCATAACTCGGCAAAGCAAGTGCACGATGTCGATGTTCTTCCACTCATTGAAACCACCGATGTTATAGGTTTCGCCATTTTTTCCATGGTGGTATACCATGTCGATGGCGCGGGCATGATCTACAACAAACAACCAGTCACGCACATTTTCACCTTTCCCATAAACGGGCAAGGGCTTTCCTTTAAGGATGTTGTTGATCATTAAAGGAAGTAGTTTTTCAGGGAATTGGTTTGGTCCGTAGTTGTTGCTGCAGTTGCTGATTACAACTGGCATTTTATAGGTATTGTGGTAAGCCCGCACAAGGTGATCGCTTCCTGCTTTTGATGCAGAATAAGGCGACTGTGGATCGTAAGGCGTAGTTTCCAAAAAGAAATCTTCTGGTCTGTGGAGGGAGCCATATACTTCATCAGTGGAAACATGGTAAAAAAGCTTGCCTTCCATGTTGTTTTTCCAGATATCCCGGGCAGCATTCAGCAGGTTTGCTGTGCCTACCACATTGGTCATAATAAAGGAAAGCGGATCGGAAATCGACCTGTCTACATGGCTTTCGGCTGCAAGGTGAATAACGCCATCAAAATTTTCCTCCTGAAACAAGCGGTTGATGAATGCTCCATCGGTGATATCTCCTTTGATGAAGCGGTAATTCGGCGCATCCGCAATGTCGCTGATATTGGCAAGGTTGCCCGCATAGGTAAGCGCATCAAGGTTTACAATGCTGGTTTCAGGGTATTTTTTTACAAATAGTCTCACCACATGTGAGCCAATGAAACCGGCGCCTCCGGTGATCAGGATTTTATTTTTCATGATTGAAACAGGCTTGCAATTTAGAGGAAAGTCGTTGAATTTCCTTTTTTTGCAATTGGCTTCGGTTAATCAACTTGCACTTATTTACTTTTGAATCCTGTAAACAAAATCAATTTGAGTAATCAGTCTTTTTCTAATCTCGCGAAGCGTCATTTCAGGATTTATATTTTGGTTCTGGCCGTTATTTCGGCTTTCACACTTGCTTACATTTTTTTAAATCAGATTAGCAAGTCATTTACACTTTCCATCAATGCGCACGACTTTGGCATCCAAGTAGGAGCCGCAAAAAATGCCCTGTATCAGGGAAATTTTTTCTGCGATGTTATCAACATGAACTATTTAGGTGATCACTTTTCACCTTCGCTCATCTTGTTGGCTCCTGTCCTATTTTTTTCATTGCATCCATTCTGGGTATTGCTGTTGCAGAATATTGTTATGGTCCTTAGCCTTTGGCAGACTTACAGGATTTTCCGCCTTTTTTTCAGCAGCAGGATTTTCGCAGTATTACCTCTGATCATTTTGGTTCCCAATCTGTATTTTAATGAAATTTTTAAGCATGATTTTCACATTGAGGCTTTCGGCTTTTATTTGTTTCTCTTGTTGATTTATGAACAATATCGGCCTGTTTTCCGTCCAATTTACTTTTTCCCTGTACTGGTATTGCTTCTGGGAGTAAAGGAAGATGTTTCACTTGTACTGACAGCCTTTTTTGGAATTCAATTCCTGCGTTTCAGAAGGAAAAGAGACCTGTTGATCAGTCTTTCCTGTCTGCTGTATTTTGGCCTGACGATGAAGGTTTTGATGCCTTACTTCTCCGATGGAATTTACACCCATATGCACCGCTATCAATCCCTTGGAAATTCTCCATCAGAGGTATTTAAAAATCTTTTTTCTGATCCAATGAGATTTCTGGCTGTGTTGAAATGGGATTCGATTCACTCATTCATGAAATCCTTCTATTACTTTCCGGTGCTGGCATTTCCGGAATTTTTACCTGCGCTGGTACCGATGTATTACAATAATGCATCAGACTATTTTGTTCAAAGTAATTTTTGGTGGATACACTCCTACCTGATTTTGCCATTGGTTATCCTTTCAACAGCATCAGCATTTAGAATACTTGGCGCGCTTCTGAATGGGAGATATTGGGATATTAATTTGAAATCCGGAACTTTTACCGGCAAAGTTGGCTTGATTTCCAGACTCAGTTCGCTGAAGGAGTTAATTGTGATTAAGAGTGAATTCAGGTCTCTGTGGTTTTTTACTTTCTTCCATTTCATTTTTAGAAATTATCAGCTTGTTTTTATCTGGCTGGTATTTCTATCATTCACAGTTTTTTCGCTCTTTGGGCGGTTTCAGACGGTTTTTAAGGATTCTTATGTTATTCCAGTATTGATTAGTGACTGGAAGAAAAACCAGCCGATTGTCGACGCAATTGAAACGCGTATTCGGAAAAAAATCCCACTTGATTCCCGCATTGCAAGTTGCGGTGAATTGCAGCCTCATTTGCTCGGCTATTCCTATTCCGGGTTTTTAGGTTTGCCACAATGGGATAGCCTTACTTTCGTGAACTCAGATTATCTGATTTTTTTGGAAGACCGAACTCCCTGGCCTTTTGGAGATTCAACTGCTTATGCAAAATATAAGCAGGCAAGACTTGATGCATTTGCCCCATTTTATAAGGACG